>NZ_BAAHXB010000164.1:0-9495 GCF_054657215.1 Endothiovibrio diazotrophicus | reverse complement strand
GCTCCACGTCTACGTTCCGGAGAGTTCCCAGGTCCACCGCTGCAACGGCCGGATTTTCGACCGCAATGAAGATGGCGATTTCAACATCACCGACAACACCGGGCTGGTGGCGGCGCTCTATCGGCGCAAGCAGGGCAGCTATGCCGAAAATCGCATCTACCCCCATCTCCGGCTCGAAGACCTGCGCGGTGATCTGATTGCCAGGGCGCGCAAGATGGCTGCCAACCAGCGCCCCAACCACCCGTGGCGGAGCCTGGATGAGATGGAGATGCTGAAGAGTGCCCAGCTCTATCTGCGCGATTACGCTTCGGGGGAGGAGGGGTTTACGTTGGCCGCGGTGCTGTTGCTGGGGCGGGAGGAGGTGCTGCTCTCGGTGTTGCCGCACCACCGTACCGACGCCATCCTGCGCCGTGAGAACCTGGACCGCTACGACGACCGCGATGACATCCGGGTCAACCTGATGGAGAGTTACGAGCGGCTGGCCGCCTTCGTCGCCAAGCATCTTCCCGACCGTTTCCATCTGGAAGGGGAGCAGCGGATCAGCGTGCGCGATCACCTGTTTCGCGAACTGATCGCCAACCTGTTGATTCACCGCGAGTACCTGAACGCATTTCCGGCCAAGCTGGTGATCGAGCGGGAGCGGGTGTTGGCCGAGAATGCCAACAAGCCCCATGGTCATGGGCCCATCGACCCGGCCAGTTTCTCCCCCTTTCCGAAGAATCCGGTGATCGCCCGCTTCTTCAAGGAGATCGGTTGGGCGGAGGAACTCGGTTCCGGGGTGCGCAATCTCTTTCGTTACGGCAGGCTCTACTCGGGGCGGGCGCCGGAATTGCTGGAGGAGGATATTTTCCGCACGCTGGTGCCTCTGCTCGCCGCGCAACCCAACGCGCAAGCCACCCCGCAAGCCACCCCGCAAGCCACCCCGCAAGCCACCCCGCAAGCTACCCCACACATTGCCCCACAGATTGCAGCGTTGTTGGATTTCTGCCGGGAGCCGCGTAGCCGTGATGAGATGCAGCGCCACCTCGGATTGGCTGATCGAGAGCACTTTCGTAAGGTGTACCTCAATCCCTTGTTGGATCGAGGGATGTTGCGGCTCACGCTGCCGGATAAGCCCACCAGCCCGAAACAGCGATATGTTGCGGTGGAGCGGGATGGAGAAGGGGGATAAGGGACCGCGGTCGGAGCGTTTCATCGACTGGCCGCCGTTGGTGCCGCCGACCATCACCACCCCGGCGGCGGCGCTGCCGTCTCCGCCGTTGCATAGCGCGCGATCGCCTCCAGCAGCACCTTCTTTTTCACCGGCTTGGTGAGGTGTGCGCAACAGCCGGCGGCGAGGCTCTTCTCTTCGTCTCCCTTGAGGGCGAAGGCGGTGAGCGCCACGACCGGCAAGGGATCAACGCGGTTTTCCCGTTCCCACCGGCGGATCGCGCGGGTCGCCCGATAGCCGTCCATGATCGGCATCTGGATGTCCATCAGCACCAGGTCGAACTCACCGTCGCGGCGTCGGCTGACGGCGTCGGCGCCGTTGTCGACCACCTCCAGGGCGTGGGGGGTCCGCTTCAAATAGGAGCGGATCAGTTGGACGTTGTCCGGAGAGTCCTCCGCCAGCAGGATTCGCCACCCAGCCCCGTCCGTCGCCGTCGCCGCGGTGTCGTTGCCGGTCGTGCCGGGCGTCGTGCCGACCAGCGCGCGGCGAACGGCGGCGAGCAGTTCCTCGCGACGTACCGGCTTGAGCAGGTACCCCAGCCCCTTCCCGCGGGCCCGCTCCGCCGCCGCCGGGCGCTGGTCCGAGCTGAGCATGAGAAACGGGCACTCGGCCAGTTCCGCGAACCGCTGTAGCCGGTCGACCAGTTCAAAGCCGTCGTGGGCGGGCACATGAAAGTCCACCACCACCAGGTCCGGCGCGAGGCCGTTGCCCTGGTGGGCGCCGGCAGCAATCGAACACGCCTGTTCGTAGCCGTCGGCGACGGTGCAGACCGCGCCCGCCGCGGCCAGTTGCTCGCTGAAGATCAGCCGGTTGGTGGGGCAGTCGTCCACCAGCAGGATCCGCTTGCCGGTCAATGGCGACTCCGGCGGTGGCTTCGGGCGCTCCTCTCCCGAGGCTCGTTCGAAACGGGCGGTGAAGGTGAATATGCTGCCCCGTCCCGGTTCGCTCTCCACCTCGATATCGCCGCCCATCAGCCGCGCCAGCCGCTTGGCGATGGCCAGGCCGAGGCCGCTGCCGCCGTAGCGGCGGGTGACCGAGCTATCGGCCTGGACGAAGGCGTCGAAGATCGTCGCGAGCTTTTCCGGCGGGATGCCGATCCCGCTGTCGCGGACGGTGAAGCGCAGCTCCGCGGGCGTCGGCGCCTCCACGGTGACCACGACCTCCCCCTCTTCGGTGAATTTCACCGCGTTGGCGACCAGGTTGAGCAGCACCTGGCGCAACCGCCGGGCGTCGCCCGTCCACCGGGTCGGGGTCGCCGGGCGGAGGCGGATGGCGAAGACGATCCCCCGCGCCCGCGCCTCGCCGACCATCACCGCGGTGACGCCGTCCAGCACCTCCTCCAGGTCGAACTCGCGGCACTCCAGTTCCAGTTCGCCCACCTCGACCCGGGTGAGGTCGAGGATGTCGCTCACCAAGTCGAGCAGCGCCTCGCCGGCGTGGCGGGAGACCTCGACGTATTTCCGTTGCTCCTGGTTCAGTTCGGTTTGGTCGAGCAGGTCGCCCATGCCGACGATGGCGTTCATCGGCGTGCGGATCTCGTGACTCATCATGGCGAGGAATTCGCTTTTCGCCCGGTTGGCCTCCTCCGCCTCGCGCCGCGCCGCCTCCAGCGCCGCTTCGTTGCGCTTGCGGTCGGTGACGTCCTGCACCGTGCCCACCGAACGGAGCGGACGGCCGTCGGCGGCGAAGAGGGTATCGCACTGCACATGGATGAATTTGACCCGCTCTCCCGGCAGCAGCAGGCGGTGATCGACCGAGTAGCGGGTGTGCAGGCGCAGCGATTCGCGGTAGGCCCGGTCGACTGCCTCCCGGTCAGCGGGATGGACCAGCTCCAGAAAGGCCTGATAGGTGCCGCGGAAGCGGTCTGGCTCGACCTCGTAGATGCGATACGCCTGTTGGGACCCGGTCAGCCGGTCGGTGGTCAGGTCCAGCTCCCAGTTGCCGAGCTTGGCCAGCGTCTGCGCCTCGAGCAGACGCTGCCTGCCGTCTCTCAGCCGGTCATTCTGGATCTCCGCGTCGATACGGGCGGCCCGTTCGGTCCGCAGATAGAGAAACAGCAGCAGTGTCGCGAGCAACCCCGCCGGGGGGATCAGCCAATAGCCGTAATCGCGGTGGGACTCCAGCCACCGGTGGCTCGGCCGGACGATCACCTCCCATTGGCGGTCACCGAACCGGAATGGCTGGTGATAGGGCTCGATGGCAGGGGAGAGGGGGGGAGCGACGGCCTCGCGTCCACTCGTCCAGTGATGGAGCGCGGCGTCCCCGGGCGACGGAGCGGTGAGGTCGCGAAGTTCTCCGGGGAGACCCGTTGGCGACCCGGAAGTCGCCTCGTCGATCAGCCCCGCCAGCTGCAGCGTACACAGCACGAAGCCCAGCAGCCGGTTGCGCCGCTCCTCCGTCGTCGCGGGAGGCGGGCCGGTACGATAGACCGGCATGGCGATCAACACGCCGGCCCGCCGTCCCGCCTCCGGCGGCAGCGATAGCCGTCCGCTGACCGCGACCCGGCCGCTGTCGCGCGCGCGCTCCAGCAAGCGATGCCGAAGTGGCTCGGCGCCGAGGTCCAAACCGACCGGCAGCAGGTTTTCGTCGGCGGGATGGACGAACTGGAGCGGGTAGTGGAACGGACGGGGGGTTGCCGGAATCCGCTCGCCCGTTGCTCCGCGCTGGGTGATGGGGATGCCGGTATGCGTCTCGAAGGCGGCACGTTCCGCCGCGCCCTCCCGCGGCGCCCAGGCGAAGGCGTGAATGCCGCGATGGCTGATGGCGAGCGGGTCGATGAAGCGGTGGAACTCTTCCGCCTCGACGGATTTCGAGCCTTCGTAGAAGCGACGCAGCGAATCGAGATAGCCTAGATGGACGTCCAGCGCACGGATTACCGGGCCCGCATGCAACCGCCCGTCCGCGGCGAACCGCTCGCGCAGGTCGTCCATCTGGCGCTCCCGCTCCACCGAAAAGAGCAGCGCGGTCAGGAGCGCGCCGGTCAGGATCACCCACCAGGGGGCATGGCGTGAGGCGGATGAGCGGGTCGTGGACCTCATGTTCCCCTCGTCGGTGTCTCATCGGACGGGAATCCACGGTCGTCTCTCGCGACGGGGGTCAGGCCACCTTGAATCGGCCGACCAACCTCTTCAGGTTGTCGCTCAGGCCCGCCAACTGGTTGCTCGCATCGGTGACCCGGTCCGAGCTGTCGGCATTGTGTTCGGCCGCCGTACTGATCGCCACGATATTGCGGTTGATCTCCTCGGTCACCGCGCTCTGTTCCTGCGCCGCGGTCGCGATCTGGGTGTTCATGTCGCTGATCTTGGCCACCGCGCGGGTGATCTCTTCCAGCGCGCTGGCGGCGCCGCCGGCCTGGTCGACGCTGGTGCGTGCGTTGCCGCGGGCCACCTCCATCACCTCCACCGCGTTGCGTGAACCGCTTTGCAGCCCCTCGATCATCTGCTGGATCTCCTGGGTCGACTGTTGGGTGCGGCTCGCCAGGGTACGGACCTCGTCGGCGACCACCGCGAAACCGCGTCCCTGTTCGCCGGCGCGGGCTGCTTCGATGGCCGCGTTCAGCGCCAGCAGGTTGGTCTGTTCGGCGATTCCGCGGATGACGTCGAGCACGCCGCCGATGTTCTGGCTGTTCGCCTCCAGCTCGCCGATGGCGACCGCGGTTCGCTCGACGTCCGCGGCGAGGCGTTCGATGGCTTCCACCGCGGAGGCCACCACCTCGTGGCCGCGGCGCGAATTCTCGTCCGCCTGATGGGCCGAACCGGCAGCGTCCTCGGCGTTGCGCGCGACCTCATGCACCGTGGCCGTCAGTTCGGTCACCGCGGTCGCCACCTGATCGGTGGCCCCCCGTTGCTCGTCGATGTTGCCGCCGGTCTCGCGGGTGATCACCGAGAGCTCTTCGGCGGCGTTCGCCACCTGCTCCGTGGTGCCGGCGACCTCCCGAATGAGGTGCTGAAGCGTCGTCAGGAACTGGTTTAATTCGGCGGCCAACAGCCCCACTTCGTCGCGCCCGGCCACGTCCACCCGTGCGGTCAGGTCCCCATTGCCTTGGGAGATGTCCTTCACCCGTTCGAGCATCTCGTTGAGGGGGCGGGTGATCAGCGGAGGCAGGAACAGCACCATGGCGATACAGATCGCCACGTTGACGACGAGAACGGTCAACAGCTGGGTAAGGCTATCCGCGGCGGTCCGTTCGATCGACGCACGCTCGCCGGATGCCGCCTTCTCCACCAGCTCGGTAAGGTGGTCGATCACCTCGCGAGCCGCCTGAAACTGCTCATCGCCTCGCCCCAGGCTGAGCTTGAGCAACGCAGTCGGGTCGCCTTGCGGGCTGCGATAGCGCTCCTCGACGATCTGCGAGGAGGTCGCCTTCCACTGATCGAGCAGCGCATAGAACTGCTCCACCAGGCGGGCCTCTTCGGGGGCGTTCGAATGGTTCCGGAACTTGCCGACGCGGTCCCGCGCCTGCTGGATGTTCTCCCGGTTCTGTTCCACCAGGGCCTTCTGCTGTTCCGCGTCCACTTGTGCCAGGAGTAGCGTGCGTTCCGCGACCTGGGCCTGGTAGAGGTCCCGGTCCGCCTGCAGCAGGTAATCGATCGCCGGCAACCGCTTTTCGGCGATGGCGTCGGCTTCCTTGGCGAGGCCGCGGATGCTGAAGATCCCCACGACGGCACTCAGTACCGCGAGGGCGGCGACCAGCAGGATCGGGATCGCGATCTTGAATCGAAATGGCAGATTGGCTAGCGCGTTCATTGATGGTCCCCCGTTGATTGCGCATCCTTGGATCACGACCTCACAGAGACTGTGCCCGTCGTATTGCTGTTACCGTTTGTAGGAATAATCCTATAAGGCGGTAGGATTTTTCCTCAGCACAAAGCGTAGCGGAAATCGCTGCGTTCACAATACGAACGTTTGCGGAATCGCTGGTGGCATTCCCGTAGCGTGCTTTTCAGGCTTTCGCCGGCGTGGGATCGCCGCGTGACGGGTGTGGCGGTTCGAGAGAGGGGCGTGGGGGGGCGTGGGGGGGGGCTTCTCGTTCCCACGCTCTGCGTGGGAACGTCTTCCCTGACGCTCCGCGTCATGCCAAACGAAGGCACGACCGTGCGGTGCCACTCCCCGGACGCAGAGCGTCCGAAGAGGGGTTACGACGCGGAACGTCGTAACCAGAGGTTCAGCGTTCGTTTCCTCGTTCCCACGCTCTGCGTGGGAACGTCTTCCCTGACGCTCCGCGTCATGCCAAACGAAGGCACGACCGTGCGGTGCCACTCCCCGGACGCAGAGCGTCCGAAGAGCGGTTACGACGCGGAGCGTCGTAACCAGAGGTTCAGCGTCCGCGATAGCGTAATCCGCCAGATCGGAGCAAATCACGGCGTAAGCGCCTTCGTCCCCGGCGGATTACGCCATCGCTAGTCTGCCCTACGGGGCGCCGCGGCCGTAGCTGAACGAGGGTGGTACTCCATCTGAATCCGCTCTTCCTCAACGCACGTCCGCCAGCGAACTCTCCAACTGCTCCAGCAACCGGTCGCCCTCCCGCTCCTGCTCGACGATCACCGGCTGGAGCTGGATCAGCAGCTCGGTGCGCACCCGGCCGCGGGACTGGCTGCGGAACAGGTTGCCGACCACCGGCAGGTCGCCGATCAGCGGCACCTTGGTCTCGTTGTAGCTCTCGTTCTCCGACATCAGGCCGCCGAGCAGTACGCTGCGCCCGGAGCGCACCTCCACCTCGGTGGTCAGCGAGCGGTCGAGGATGATCGGCGAGTCGATGTTGGAGGTGTTGTTGGTCTGCGCCTCGCTCACGTGCTGGCTGACGCTGAGGCTCACCAGGTTCTTCGCCAGGATGCGCGCGCCGATCTCCAGGCCGACGCCGGTGGTGCGGTACTGCACGCTGCGCAGCAGCGCCGAAGTGCCGTCGACGTTGAGGTCATTGGTGGACGCCTCGCTGGTGATGATCGGCACTTCGGTGCCGACGTTGATCGAGGCGTTGCCGTTGTCGTGGAGCATCAGCCGCGGCCGCGAGAGGATCTTCACCTGGCGGTCCTTGCCGAGGGCGTTGATCACCGCCGACAGGTCGCCGCTGTTCCGGCCGAAGGTGAACAGCGCCCCGGCGCTGCCGACGCCCAGGCCGCCGAGGGTCTGCAGGGTGGTCACCGCGCTGCCCGAGCGCTCGCGCAGGTACCACTCGACGCCGAATTGGAGCTGGCCGTCGAGGGTCACCTCGGCGATGGTCACCTCGACGAAGATCTGCCGCGGCGGGGTGTCCAGCTCGCGCAGGGTGGCGAGCAGCGAGCGGTACTCGTCCGGGGTGGCGTGGATCAGCAGCGAGTTGCGCGCCTTGTCCACCACCACCCGCCGCGACATCACCTTGACCCGTTCCTCCTTTTCCGGTTTCCCGCCCATCCTCGGGCCCCTTTCGTCGGCCGTTGGTCCGTCGGCCGGCACCGCGCCGCCGCCGTGGGTCAGGCTGGCGATCACCTCCGCCAGCTCGGCGGCGTCGCGGTTCTCCGGGGTGTAGACGTAGAGGCTGCCCGCCTCGGGATTGCTCTGCGGACGGTCCATGCGCCGGGTCAGCTCGGCGATATGGCGGCGCACTCCCTTATCGGGGGTCACCGCGAAGACCCGCTTGCCGCCGTCCAGCGGGATCAGCAGCACCCCCGGCTGGAAGCCGCCGTCGGACACCGCGACCCCCTCGGCGGCGAGGATCCGCTTGAGGTCGGTGACGAACGCCTCGGCGCCGACGTGCTCCAGGTTGATCAGGAACGGCTCCCGCCCGGCCAGATCCGCCCGGTCGAGCAGTTGCACGTAGCGCACGGCGCGCGCCACCTCCTCCGCGTCGCCGCGCACTAGCAGGTTGGTGGTCTGCTGCATCGGTTCCACCGAGGCGTCGAGCAGCACGTCCTGCTCCAGCATCTTCATCAGCACCACCGGATTGAGGTGGTGCACCGGGATCACCTGCAGCAGCCGGCCGGCGCCCGCCGGCGGCGGGGTGCGGCCGATGCGGATGGCGCCCACCGGCAGGCGGCCGTTCTTCTTGCCGGCGGCGACCTGGATCACCCCCTGCTGGAGGGCCAGCGAGATGCCCCGTTCGGCGAGCAGTCCGCGCACCACTTCGAGGAAGGCGGCCGCCGGCAGCTCCTCGGTCATGAACAGGGTCACCGTGTCGTCGCGCTTGCGCACCTGCTCGTCGAGGGTGTAGCCGAGCCCCAGGGTCTCGCCCAGGGCGTAGTGGACGAAGCGCCCGAGCGGCATCTGTTCAGCGTTGATGCGGATCGTCCCCGGCGGCAGCTTCAGCCCGCTGATCTCCAGGGTGTCGGCGCCGCGCTGCGGCGGGGTGACCGACTCGATCGTCGGGCCGGCGGGGGCGGCCGGTTTCCCGTCGGTCCCCGCGGCGGGCACGGCCGCCCCGCCCGCGTTCGGGGCCGGTTCCGCCACCTCCCGCGGCGCGGGCACCTGGAGACCTTCCACCGGGCGCAGCGAGCAGCCGGCGGTCAACGCCAGCGCGGCGGCGAGGAGGGCGAGGCGGGCGGGTTGGGAAACGGTCGTCATGGTCGTGCCTGTATGGATTCGTGAAAAGGAGAGCGGTGCGCCTCGTACCTCGGCACGCCCTACGCGCTGCCGATCACCTGTGGGGTATGGCCTCATGAGCCGTCACCGAAGGCGAACAGGCGCAGGGTGAAGGTACGCCCGTCGGCGTCGGTGCGCAGGCGGACCCGGTCGGCGGCGATCGATACCACCTCGACCCCCTCCCGCCGCTCCCCCTCGGCCAGATAGATCCACGTCGGCGCGGCGCCGTTGGGGTCCTCGAACACCGCCCGCAGGCGCCCTTCGCGGATCACCACCCCGCGCAGGGTCCAGGGGAGCGCCGGGACATCGTCGGCGCTCGGCGCCTCCGCCGGTGGCGCGCTCTGCGCCGCGTCCCCGTTCCGCCCGTCGGCGGCCGGCTCCTTCAGGCCGAACAGCTTGCGCTCGGCGAAGGCGGCCTGCGCCGCCGCACTCACCCGCGGAGGGGTGACCGGGGCGAGGGGCGGCACCTCCGTCAACGGCGGCCGGGCCGGCGCTCGTGCCTCGTCGCCACCATCCCGTCCGGCAAGCAGCGCGCAGGCGACCAGTATCGCCGCCGCGCCGTACCACCAGCGGCGGTCGGGGAGCCAATGCCGGGGCCTAGTCCTGCCTCTTACCCACAAATCGGCCATCAGCGCCCCCCGGAAGTGCTAGGCCAAGGCGCGGTGCGCGGCCAATGGTGATCCCTTGGCAAGCGCCGCAACGCGGGCCTGGCGCTTCCGGGGGGCGCCCTG
>NZ_BAAHXB010000163.1:0-9519 GCF_054657215.1 Endothiovibrio diazotrophicus | reverse complement strand
CCTTAAGGTCGGGCCAGGACTGGAGGCGTAAGCTGGAAGAGCAGGTTCCCAATAAAGACATATTTTACTTGTTCTGGTCACAGTCCGCTTCCTGTTCTGAATGGGTGGAAAGAGAGTGGAGAATAGCGTTGAGTAAGAGGGGCATCAGATATATAGACCCTGTGCCGTTGGAAGGTCCGGAATATGCGCCACCGCCGCTGGAACTCTCGTCGCTACATTTCAACGATGCTTATTTGGCATACATTTCCTACGCACGCATGAAACAAGAATCCAGGCCCCGTAGGGCGGATTAGCGCAGCGTAATCCGCCGGGAACGAAGGCTTCATCGCCGAAATCGGCTCCGATCCGGCAGATCGCGTTACCGCTGGTCCGTCCGGCCCTCAGCGTTTTTTCCACTCAACGACAACGGAACCCAACGCCATGAAGCGTCGCTCCTTTCTGCTCACCTCCGCGGTGATTCCTTCCGTGTTGGCCAGCGTCTCCTGCCTTGCCGAAGGGGGCCGGACCGATTCGACCGAGGAGCGGCTCGCCGTGCTCGAACAGGCGTTCGGCGGTCGTCTCGGGGTGTTCGCGCTGGATACCGCCGATGGGGGCGTGATCGCCCATCGCGGCGATGAGCGCTTTCCCCTGTGCAGTACCTTCAAGGTGATCCTGGCCGGGGCCGTGTTGGCGCGGGCCGCTCACGTCGACGGCCTGTTGCAGCGACGGATCGACTTCAGTCGGGAAGACCTCGTCCACTACTCGCCGCTCACCGAACGCCACCTCGCCGACGGGATGAGCGTCTCGGACCTCTGCGCCGCGGCCCTTCAATACAGCGACAACACCGCGGCCAATCTGTTGATGAAGCTCCTCGGCGGCCCCGCGGCGGTGACCGCCTATGCGGCCTCCATCGGCAACGACCGCTTCCGCCTGGATCGCTGGGAGACCGAGCTGAACAGTTGTCTCCCCGGCGATCCCCGCGATACGGCGACCCCCGAGACGATGGCCCGCAGCCTGCGCTCGCTGGTGCTCGGCGAGGCGCTGCCGGCGGCCGGGCGGCAACAGCTGGGCACGTGGCTGCGCGGCAACACCACCGGCGCGAAGCGGATCCGCGCCGCGCTGCCCCCCTCCTGGGCGGTCGGCGACAAGACCGGATCGGGGGCCTACGGCACCGCCAACGACATCGCCGTGCTGTGGCCGCCGGGACGGCCGCCGCTGCTGCTCGCGGTCTACTCCACGCAGGAGCGGGCAGATGCCAAATGGAACGACGGGCTCATCGCGACGGCGGCGCGGATCGCGATGGACGGGTTTGGAATGGCTCAGCCCCGTAGGGCGGATTAGCGATAGCGTAATCCGCCGGGAACGAAGGCGACTTCGCCGGAATCGGCTCCGGTCTGGCAGATTATGCGATCGCTAATCCGCCCAACATTCGGCGCGCATCTTTCAATTGGATCGTCTCGGCGCCCCGCATGACGCAGCCGCTCATCCGCCGAACCGACGATGGCCAGGGAGCGGGTGTATTGGCGTTGATCGATGAGCAGAAGGGGCGGCGTGAGGCGCGCAGGTTGAGGATCGAAATCGTCGGCACCGGCGCCTTGTTGGTCGCGGCCAAGCGACGGGGGATCGTGGCGGACGTTGCACCGCTGCTGGAGCGTATGGTTCAGGACGGTTACCGACTGTCGGTGCGTTTGTGCCAAGCGTTGTTGGAGCCGTGTGGCGAGGGATAGCCTCTGCTCCTGTCGTCCCATCGTTACTATGGGTGTCCCGGTTGGTCGGCCCGGTTGGTCGGCCACTGGCCCATGTGATGGTAGATCAATCTGGCAGTCCCTCGAACGTTGGCACTTCCCCTATCCCCCCTTCCCAAGCGGCTTTGCTGGATGAAAAGATGTGTGCAGTTGGCGATATAGAGATCTCGGTGTCCAAACACCCTGCAGGAACGACGAGCAAACCTGCGATCTGAGTGTTTGGCAAGGCTGAGCCGCACAGCTTACAAAAGCTTTTGTTATGGCGAGTGCCTGGAAGCGTAAACGAAGTCACAGCATCTGCACCCGCCAACCAGATCAATTCAGCTGACCGCGAAAACAGATTTGCGGCATGAGCTGACCCCGTGTCCTTTTGGCAATGGTGGCAATGACACAGGTAAAGGCTGTCGAAGTCCCCGTGTACCTCAAATCTCACAGTGCCACACAAGCAAGAACCCAAGTGATCGGTCATCGGATTTCCTTAGGGCCCGCGAAAGAATAACTTCCTTCTTGGGGCGTCGAGACGTCCCTCCGGCAAGGCGCGCAAAGGGGCGCATACTCGTTGTATGCAACCCTTTGTGCAACGCCGCCGGGGGGAGCGATGTAGGTTACTTCACCCGCATCCCCGGCTGCGCCCCCTCGTCCGGGTGGAGCACGAACAGCTCCTTGCCGCCGGGGCCGGCGGCCAGCACCATCCCCTCGGAGAGACCGAACTTCATCTTGCGCGGGGCGAGGTTGGCGACCATCACGGTGAGCTTGCCCGCCAGCTCCTCGGGGGCGTAGGCGGACTTGATGCCGGCGAAGACGTTGCGCGTCTCGCCGCCCAGATCGAGGGTGAGCCGGAGCAGCTTGTCGGCCCCCTCGACGTGCTCGGCCTTGGCGATGCGGGCGATGCGCAGGTCGATCTTGGCGAAGTCGTCGTAGCCGATCTCGGGGAAGATCGGCTCCTTGGCCAGCGGTCCCTGCGGCGCCGCAGCGGTGGGGGCGAGGTTTTCGCGGGAGGCCTCGACCATCGCCGCAACATCCTTCTCCTCGACACGGGTCATCAGCGGTTTGAACTTGCCGATGTGGTGGCCGAGCAGCGGCTGGTCGAGATCGCTCCAGGCGAGCGGGTCGACGTTGAGGAAGGCCTCGCTCTTCTCGGCGGTGAGCGGCAGGATCGGCTTCAGGTAGAGCACCAGCACGCGGAACAGGTTGATGCCCATGGAGCAGATGTCCTGCAGCTCGCCGTCGCGCCCCTCCTCTTTCGCCACCACCCACGGCTGGGCGGCGTCGATGTACTGGTTGGCGCGGTCGGCGAGCGCCATGATCTCGCGCACCGCATGGTTGAACTCGCGTTTCTCATAGAGCTCGGCGATTGCCTTGCCCTTGGCGATGAAGTCGTTGAACAGATCCGGTTCGGCCAGCCGCGGGGCCAGTTCGCCGCCGAAGCGTTTGCCGATGAAGCCGGCGCAGCGGCTGGCGATGTTGACCACCTTGCCCACCAGGTCGGCGTTGACCCGCTGGCGGAAGTCCTCCAGGTTGAGGTCGATGTCGTCGACCCCGCCGCTCAGCTTGGCGGCGAAGTAGTAGCGCAGGTACTCGGGGTTGAGGTGCTCGAGGTAGGTGCGCGCCTTGATGAAGGTGCCGCGGGATTTGGACATCTTCTGGCCGTCGACGGTGAGGAAGCCGTGGGAGAAGATCGCCGTCGGCGTGCGGAAGTCGGCGCCGTAGAGCATCGCCGGCCAGAACAGGCCGTGGAAGTAGACGATGTCCTTGCCGATGAAGTGGTAGAGCTCGGCCTCGGACTCGGGGGCCCAGTAGGCGTCGAAGTCCATGCCGCGCTCCTCGCACAGCTTGCGGAAGCTGGCCATGTAGCCGATCGGCGCGTCGAGCCAGACGTAGAAGAACTTGCCCGGCGCGTCGGGGATCTCGAAGCCGAAGTAGGGGGCGTCGCGGGAGATGTCCCAGCCGCGCAGCCCGTCGGCGAACCACTCGTTGAGCTTGTTGGCGATCGCTTCCTGCAGGTGGCCGGAGCCGGTCCACTGCTTGAGCATGGTCTCGAAGTGGGCCAGCTCGAAGAAGTAGTGCACCGATTCCCGCTCGATCGGCGTGGCGCCGGAGATGACCGATTTGGCGTTCTTCAGTTCCGCCGGGGTGTAGGTGGCGCCGCACTTCTCGCAGGAGTCGCCGTACTGGTCGGGGGCGCCGCACTTGGGGCAGTCGCCCTTGATGAAACGATCCGGCAGGAACAGGTTCTGTTCCGGGTCGTAGGCCTGGACGATCGCCTTCTGGCTGATGTGGCCGCCCTCTTTCAGCCGGGTGTAGATCAGCTCGGCGAAGTAGCGGTTCTCCTCCGAGTGGGAGGTGTAGTACTGGTCGAAGCCGATGGCGAATTCGCTGAAGTCGGCGTAGTGCTGCTTCCAGATCTCGGCGATCAGCTGTTCGGGTTCGATGCCGCGGCTCTGCGCGTGGAGCATGATCGGGGTGCCGTGGGCGTCGTCGGCGCAGACGTACCAGCACTCCTCGCCGCGCATCCGCTGGAAGCGCGCCCAGATGTCGGTCTGGATGTACTCCACCAGGTGGCCGAGGTGGATCGGGCCGTTGGCGTAGGGGAGTGCGCTGGTGATGAGAATCTTGCGGCGGGTGTCGGTCATGGCGGGGCTCGTTCGTTCGGGGTTGCCGGACCGGGCATTATGCCATAGGCCGGATGAAGAAGATTTGTCCGCAAATGCAGGCGAATGGACGCAAATTCGATTGTGGGGCGAGGCGTAGGTCGGCGCTACCGCGCCGACGTGAACGGAGGCACGGCATGGATGTGATGATCTCCCCTCCGGCTGGTACGTCCCGTTCGGGTGGGGGGCGAGTCCCTGACAAACGGTGCTTCCGCTGGTTTTTCCGGTTACGACGCTTTTGCTGGTTACGACGCTCCGCGTCGTAACCGGGAGGCCTTGGACGCTCTGCGTCCTGGTGCAGAGTGGGGCGCTGAGAGGGCGGTGCCCCCGCTCGGCACGACGCAGAGCGTCGAAGAGGGGCGTTTCCACGCAGAGCGTGGAAACGAGGGGTGCGAGGGGTGCGAGGGGTGCGAGGGGTGCGAGGGGTGCGAGGGGTGCGAGGGGTGCGAGGGGGAGGGGTAGGAAAGGGGGTGGGCATCGTCCCGACACCGGACGCCGCGCCCCTTGAAACCCCTCAGGCCCAACCCCACATCTCGCTCAGCGCACGAAAAATCGTGTAAAATACTTGGTTTCTCAAATTCCCAGCCCGTGCCGGGCCGTGCAGGAGACTCCCCCATGGCAGAAGTTACCCGCGAGGCGGTCGAAGCCGTCTTGAAAGAGATCAACGACCCCCACATCGGCAAGGGCCTGGTGGCCGCCGGTGAGGTGCGCAACATCAAGGTGGACGGCGCTGCGGTGACCGTCGACGTCATCCTCGGCTATCCCTGCAACAGCTTCCTCTCCACCCTCGAGGCCGAGGTCAAGGAGAAGGTGAGCGCGCTCGATGGCGTCGCCGAAGTGACCGCCAACGTCTCCTGGGACGTGGCCCCCCACGCGGTGCAGAAGGGCCTCAAACCGATCAAGAACGTCAAGAACATCATCGCCGTGGCCTCCGGCAAGGGCGGCGTCGGCAAGTCCACCGTGTCGGTCAACCTGGCGCTCGCGCTCTCCGCCGAGGGGGCCACGGTGGGCATCCTCGACGCCGACATCTACGGCCCCAGCCAGCCGCGCATGCTCGGCATCTCCGGCAAGCCGGAGTCCCTCGACGGCCAGTCGATGGAGCCGATGAACTCCTACCACGTGCAGGCGATGTCGGTGGGCTTCCTGATCGACGAGGAGACGCCGATGATCTGGCGCGGCCCGATGGTCACCCAGGCCTTGGAGCAGCTGCTCAACGACACCAGCTGGAAGGACTTGGATTACCTGATCATCGACCTGCCGCCGGGCACCGGCGACACCCAGCTGACCCTGGCGCAGAAGGTGCCGGTCTCCGGCGCGGTGATCGTCACCACGCCCCAGGACATCGCCCTGCTCGACGCCCGCAAGGGTCTCAAGATGTTCCAGAAGGTGGAGGTGCCGGTGCTCGGCGTGGTGGAGAACATGTCGATCCACATCTGCTCCAAGTGCGGCCACGAGGAGCACATCTTCGGCGAGGGCGGCGGCGAGCGGATGGCCGAGCAGTACCACGTCAACTTCCTCGGCTCGTTGCCGCTGGACATCACCATCCGCCAGCACGCCGACGGCGGCAAGCCCACCGTGGTGGCCGAGCCCGAGGGGAGGATCACCGCCATGTACAAGGAGATCGCCCGCAACACCGCCGCCAAGCTGGCGCAGCAAAGCAAGGACTACGCCACCAAGTTCCCGCAGATCGTCATTGCCAACGACTAATCGGAAAACGCTAGCGAGTTTTCCGATCATTGCGGGAAGACGGCTTGGGGCGGCTGTGCTGCTCCGGGCGGCGTGCCACGAGGGGCGGAGAGGCGCGAAGGGGTATTTTTCAATATACTTCGCGTCTCTTCGTCCCTTGTGGCGTTTTGGTATTTGATTTCGGGTGAGTGGTGTAGGTCGGGTTGAGCGATAGCGAAGCCCGACGTTGCACGGCTCCGGGGAGGTGTTGGGCTTCGCTGTCGCTCAACCCAACCTACGGTCTTTGTCTTTGTTTGGGATTCGGGTAGACGACGATGAGTATCAAGGCGGACCGGTGGATTCGGCGGATGGCCGAGAACGAAGGGATGATCGACCCCTTCGAGCCGGGGCAGGTGCGCGAGGCCGACGGTCACCGCATCGTCTCCTACGGCACCTCGAGCTATGGCTACGACGTGCGCTGTGCCGATGAGTTCAAGATCTTCACCAACATCAATTCGGCGGTGGTCGATCCGAAGAACTTCGATGCCAACAGCTTCGTCGACGTGAAATCCGACGTCTGCATCATCCCGCCCAACTCCTTCGCCCTGGCGCGCACCGTGGAGTATTTCCGCATCCCGCGCAGCGTGCTCACCGTCTGTCTCGGCAAGTCCACCTATGCCCGCTGCGGGATCATCGTCAACGTCACCCCGCTGGAGCCGGAGTGGCAGGGCCACGTGACCCTGGAGTTTTCCAACACCACCCCGCTGCCGGCGAAGATCTACGCCAACGAAGGGGTGGCGCAGATGCTCTTCTTCGAATCCGACGAGGTGTGCGAGACCTCCTACGGCGACCGCGGCGGCAAATACCAGGGCCAGACCGGCGTCACCCTGCCCAAGACCTGACGAGCTTCTTCTCGACTCCTCGTGGGAAACGCGGAGGACGCGGAGGCGCAAAGACGCGGAGAAGAAGAGGTTGCGAGCCCGATGCGTGTTTTAAACGGTAGTTCTTCTTCTTTGCGCTCTCTGCGTCTTTGCGTTCTCCGCGTTTTTCATCCCAACTCAAATCAAACACGCCAACCCCATGCTCTATTCGCTGATCCGTCCGCTGCTCTTCCGGCTCGACCCGGAGCGCGCCCACAACCTCACCCTGGCGGGGTTGCGCTTGGTCGACGGCTTGGGGCTCTCCTCGCTGCTGTGGAGGCGGGCGGTCCACGCGCCGGTGAAGGTGATGGGCATCGAGTTCCCCAACCGGGTGGGGCTCGCCGCGGGGCTCGACAAGGACGGCGACTGCATCGACGGCCTCGGCGCCCTCGGTTTCGGCTTCGTCGAGGTGGGTACGGTCACCCCCCGCCCCCAATCGGGCAATGAGCGGCCGCGGCTCTTCCGCCTGCCGGCGGCGGAGGCGGTGGTCAACCGCATGGGGTTCAACAACCACGGGGTGCAGAATCTGGTGGACAACGTCCGCCACGCCCGCTACCGCGGGGTGATCGGGGTCAACATCGGCAAGAACAAGGCGACCCCCAACGAGCAGGCGCTGGACGACTACGTCTGCGGATTGCGGGCGGTCTACGGGGTGGCGCGCTACGTCACCGTCAACATCTCCTCTCCCAACACGCCGGGGCTGCGCGACCTGCAGCAGGGAGACGACCTGGACCGTCTGCTCGGCGGCCTCAAGGAGCAGCAGCAGCGGCTTGCCGACCAGTACGGCCACTACGTGCCGATCGCGGTGAAGATCGCCCCCGACCTGGACGATGCCGGGATCGACGGGGTGGCCGAGACCCTGTTGCGCCACCGCATCGACGGGGTGATCGCCACCAACACCACCCTGACCCGTGAGGCGGTGGTCGGCATGGTGCATGGCGACGAGGCCGGGGGATTGAGCGGCGCGCCGCTGCGCGAGCGCTCCACCGAGGTGGTGGCGCGCCTCTTCGGTCGGCTCGGCGACGGGCTGCCGATCATCGCCGTGGGCGGCATCCTCAGCGCCGCGGACGCCCGGGAGAAGCTGGCCGCCGGCGCCCAGCTGGTGCAGCTCTATACCGGGATCATCTATCGCGGGCCTCACTTGGTTCGCGAAGTGGCCGAGGCGTTGGCGGAGTGAGTAGCCCGATGCGTGTGCGTGACACCCTTCACCGTTTCCTCTTCGAGCACACCGGCATCCGCGGCGAGCTGGTCCACCTCGACAGCAGCTTCCGCGCGGTACTCGATCGCTACGACTATCCACCGCCGGTGGTCGCCCTGCTCGGCCAGGCGCTGGCCGCCAGCGCGCTGCTCAGTGCGACCATCAAGTTCGAGGGTTCGCTGATTCTCCAGCTCCAGGGCGAGGGGGCGGTGCGGCTGGTGGTGGCCCAGTGTGATCACCAGCGCCATCTGCGCGGCCTCGCCCGTTGGGAGGGTGAGTTGCCCGAGGGGGGGTTGGCGGCGCTGATGGAGGGTGGGCGGCTGGTGATCACCATCGATCCCGGTCCCGGCAGGAAGCGCTACCAGGGGGTGGTCTCACTGGACGGGGTCGACTCCCTGGCCGCCGCGCTGGAGCGGTACTTCAGCCAGTCGGAGCAGCTCGGCACCCGCTTCTGGCTGGCCGCGAGCGGCGAGCGGGCGGCCGGAATGCTGCTCCAGCGTCTACCCGAGGAGGGGGCCGGAACGCGGGATTGGGAGGATGACTGGGAGCGGGTGGAGATTCTCGGCGCCACGGTGACCGACGCCGAACTGCTGGAGCTTCCCGCCGAGGAGCTGCTCTACCGGCTCTACAACGAGGAGGCGGTGCGCTTGTTCGAGGCGGAGCCGGTGAGTTTCCGCTGCAGCTGTTCGCGGGGTCGCATCGAGACCACCCTGGAACAGCTGGGGGAGGCGGAGGTGCGGATGATCCTCCATGAGCACGGCGCGGTGAAGGTCGCCTGCGAGTTCTGCAATCAGCGTTACGTCTTCGACCGTGTGGACGTCGGCCGTCTCTTCGTCGAGGGGTTCCACCCCGAGGTGCCGCAGACGCGGCAGTGACCTTGGCGCTCGCGAAAGAATAACTTCAACGCCGATCGCGCACTCCTTACACTAAGCCTTCAGGCCATCTCCAGCTCCAGCACCACCTCCCGCGCCCCGCCGTCCTCGATTCGATAGCCGCGCATCTCCAGCACGCCCTTGGTGTCGAGGGAGACGATCAGGTGCAGCACTTCGGGATACTCCGATTCGGCGATGTCGGTGGCGGATGGCCGGGCCGGGGCGTGGGGGTGGGAGTGGAAGATGGCCACGAGCTCCTCGCCCGCCTCGCGCATTGCGCGCATCGCCACGATCTGACCGGCCGGGTCCATCTGGAACAGCCGCCCCGGCCGGTCGGCGAGGTTGGCCACCGGGTGGAGGCGGTGCGGTTGGCCGTCGCGGCCGGCGATCAATCCGCACACCTCCCGTTCGGGATCGTGCTGGGCGAGGGCGAGGAGCTGGTTGACCAGGGGGCGGGGGAGCTTCATTGCAGTGTTTAGTGTTGAGTGT
>NZ_BAAHXB010000162.1:0-9842 GCF_054657215.1 Endothiovibrio diazotrophicus | reverse complement strand
AAACTGCGAGCGGTGGCCGTCGTAGAGCACCACCCCCTCGTTCATGATGTCGCAGAAGAAATACTGCCCCATGCGGATCTCGTGGTTTACCTCCTTGTGGGTATGGACCAGCAGGGTCACCGGCACCCGCCCGGCGATCGCCTGAAGCTCCCGCTCCAGCCGCTCCCACAACCCCGCCCGCTGGACCAGGAAGGGCTCGGAGACCACCACCAACAGGTCGTAATCCGAGAAGTAGCGATGGATCGGGTCCTCGACCCAATCCCCGCGGGCATAGCTGCCGAAGAGCACCAACCAGTCGAGGGGGACGGTCGAGCAGAGCACCTCCTTGATGCGCTCAAGCTGATACCGCTTCGCCTCCGGGAGGTGGTCTAGGGTGTTGGTGAGGCAACGGGGAGCGCCGTCGGGGGAGTGGGTAGGGGAGGAGGTCATGGTGTAGGGCGCCGGCGAAGTAATTGTGTGGTTTTCCACAGTATCGGGAAGCCGCCGACGCCTTTCAAGGGAGGGCGATCATTTTCCTCTTCCTTCTGATAGACAGTACGAAATTTCCTATAGATAAACCTCATTTTCGGTGAAATGTCAGTCGTGTCTCCGCAATTTTTGTAGCCTCAGCGAAAGAGATGCCGACGAGCCGGTTGCAATGGGTGTCCCGGTAAGTCACCCTTGTGCCTTGGTGCCGATCGAAGCCTCGGCCGCGGAGCCGATATCCCCGGGGGGCGAAGAGAACCCACCAGAGGAGACAACATCCCCGCCGCCCCCCCGCCGGCGACGTGAAGGCCTCGCCACTCGTCGTCGAAGCCCCTCCGGCCGTTGAACCCGCGGCGGCGGCCCCGCAGGCCGCCGCACCGGAGCAGGTCGACGACTCCCCCATCGTCGGCTACTCGGTCCAGGTGGGCAGCTTCGGCGAACAGCGCTATGCCGACGAGAGCGTCGACCAGTGGAAGGTTGCCGGTTATCCCGCCTTTGTCTACGACACGGTCTCCAGCAACGGCCGACGCTGGCACACCGTGCGCATCGGCCGCTACGAGGCTGCCGAAATGACCAAGCGATTACGCAAGTACGCAAGGAGGAAGGGGTACAGGCGGTTACGGTACCGCTGGTGCAGCGGTGACAAACGGCAGGATCGAGGGATCAAAATAGCGCGATCAACATTTCCACGTATTGAAGAATCCGACACACTCGGATTGGGATTCGGCAACGTTCACTCTCGCTTTCTTGAATACGACTTTATCATCGACGTTGATCGTAACCATCGTATTGTAAATCTGCCGCGCACACTCGTCGGGAGAGAGTCTGCAAGCGAACTTCATTACCCCGCTAAACAAGTTGTCGTTGTTTTCCACCTTCAGCTGCTTTGCCTCCGCCAGGATCTGGGAATATATTTGCCTTCTCAAATCATCGTCAGACGGTTTTGTCATTACCGCAAAGCCACATACAACCACCACCAGCAATACAACAATAACTTCGGAATTCATAATTATATCCCTCCATATCATCTACCGAGCACAATAGGCATACTCATTGGTCGCCGACCACTGCCGGGAATCTCAACGACAACGCCGACTCAAGGCAGCACATTTCTACCACATCGAACGCGCCAATGATGTAGGAAAACCACGAAAAGGATAGGAAATCCAACCGCCTACGCACAAGTATCCACGCCTCTGTGGGCCCTGGCAAGGGCCCGACATGACCCGCTCGACCGACGGTGGACGGCCTGAGAGCCTCTTCTTTGGGTCTCGGGGGGCATCGCGTGCCGGATGTGTACTGGGGAAGGTGGGAAAACTGGGCGGAGTCCCTGTCACCGACAACGGCCACCCAGGTGGACCGTTCGGACCGCTACCAACTGACCCGTTGATCGAACTCGTACTCCGGGGCCGGCTGGGCCAAGGGATCGCCTTTCCCGGCCTCCTCGTCCTCACCCCAGATCGCAGAGGCCTCGGAGTCCTCATACCACTCCGGCGGGCCCCTGGCCGGCGCGATCCGGGGCGGCGTCCAGGGCTCGCCGATGTGCTCCAGAATCTTGCGCACCTCGCTACCCGTCAGTGACGAATGCGATGATCCGCATCTCGGCCCCGCACACGGGGCAGGTCAGCGGGAGCGCCTCGTAGATACGGGTCAGGAGCATCGCCCAGAGGTAGCGAGCCCGATTGCGCCGCTCAGGCCCTTCGGGCTCGGCCCTTACTGCGGGCACCGAGACCATCGGCTCGGCCTGTGGCGCCAGCGCCGTCACCGCGGCGCGCAGGGGCGAGTTGGGCGCCAGCACGCCGTAGTACCGGTGTCGATGCAATCGCGGCGGCGGCACCAGGGCGGCGATCCGCCCAATCAGCTCATGCGGTGAGAGCACCAGCTGGGTGCGCCCGTCCATTCCGGGCTTGGGCAAGTGGTAGATTAGGCGCTGGCGCTTGGAGCTGCCCAGCTCCTCCAAGCGCTCGGCGGCGAACGGCGGACGCGCACAGTAGCGCAACAGCCGCCCCAGCCCCTGCCGGTCGCGCCCCTCGATACGAACCGTGGCGTCCAGCGAGAACCCCCCACCGTGATCCCAGTGTTCCATCTCCTGGCGATCGCCCTTGTCCAGCAATCCCCGCCGCTGATAGGCCCGCAGGATGCGCCGGTGCACCTGCACCTGGACCGCCTCGGCATCCTCCGCGTCGAGATCGTCCACTTCGGTGAAGCGGACTCCACCCTCCCCGGCCGGCTCAAACAGGCCGTCGATCACACAGACGTGGAAGTGGGTATGGGGGTTGAGCGAGGCACCGAAGCGGTGGATAAACGCCACCGCCCCGATCCGAGCCTCTTTTCCGGCGTCGCACCGGGCACGCAGCTGGCGTTCGATCTGGTCGAGGAAGATCTGCAGGGCGGTGTTCAGCGCCTTGGAATCGCGCTGCAGGTAGAAGCGCAGCTGCTTCGGCAGCGACAGCACCCACTGGCGAACCGGCAGGCGGGGAAGGACCTGGTCCACCAGGTGGGCGGCGGTCTCCACCATGCGGCGGGTGTTGCAGGAGGGACAGATGCCTCGCCCCTTGCACGAGAAGGCGACCAGGAAGTCGTGGCCGCACTCCGCGCAACGGGCACGCGCAAACCCGTGGGCAAGTATCCCGCACTCCAGATACCGCCGGAATTCGCGCTCGACGTAGGCCGGGATGCCCATGTCCTGCGCCTCATCGCGACACTGGGCGAGCACGGTCTCCAGGTGCTGCTGCAATCCGCGCGTATGTGCGGTACCAAGAGCAGAAGGAGCGTGAGATGGAGCAGCGACCTTTGGATTTCTAAGGGCCGCCAGCAAGACTACGGGGATGACAGCCTTGCCTCCTCAGGGGGCAAGGCATACATGCCCCCTCTGGGGGCTAACCCAAAACCACCCGCTCTGCGGGTGGATTTTTACTTCAGTGAGTTGGACCCCAAGCCGATGCCATTGCCCCGTTCCCTCCGTCGTCATATCCGGGAGGTTTCGTCTTGGATTCCGGATTACGGTAAGATTCGGGAAAATCAACTCCTCCACCACGAATAACAGAAGGGAACCGGGTGATGAAGGTCAACAACCGAGGCAGAAGCAGACGAATCCTGGTGGCATCTGCCGTGGCAATCGCCGTCAGCGGCTGCACCATGGATCAAAACGCCATCCGCGACAATATCGGGAAAGGGATCGGTGGAGTCGCAGGGGTGATCGTCGGAAACAAAGTCTGCTCCGACGGCAACAAGGCCTGAATTGGACGGGGTCAGGTCTTGCAACTTGCATCCAGCTACCCGAGGCGGGATGGGGTTTGCGTGATGCGCGACTGAAAGGAGGGAGATTGAATTGGACGGGGTCAGGTCTTGCAATTTGCATCCAGCCACCCGAGGCGGGATGGGGGTTTGCGTGATGCGCGACTGAAAGGAGGGAGATTGTGTCCTCGCCTTCCCCTTTCGCACTTCCCGACTTTTACACCCGGTTTTCAAACCGCAACCCTTCGACCCGCTCAAATTCACGAGGGTTGTTGCTGACCAATACAAGATCCCGGCGACGGGCCTGACCGGCGATTTGGAGGTCACAATGCCCAGTCTGTTGGCCGGATTTCGCTAGCGTGGCGCGGATCTGACCGGCCTCCAAGGCATCTGCATTGTCGAAGGCTAGGATCGAAAGCGTTCCGCTACCGTCGTCTCGGTGGTGAAATGTGGCTAAGCCGCCTTCAGATGCATATCCACATGGATATCCGCGTAGGGGCAGAGCAGCTTGCCCTGGTCGTCTTTTTCGATAAGGCCCAGGTCGAGGAGTACGCCCACGCCGTCATGGACACGACGGACGTCGCGCTCCACCCGGGAGTACCGAGTACGGCCATTGCCCAAATCCCACCACCACAAAAATCACCCCTTTGGGTGAGGCCCCCTCACCCCACTCCAGCCTACTCTTTGCCCACACCAATTACCGACGCACGGGCAATCCGCAATGCCGCAAAAACACCCGGACAATGGCCACTACCGAAAAGGCTGCTGCTTGCGCTACCCCATGGCGCTGGGAGCGGCCATTGCCTGCGCGCTGGGGCAAACGGCCTGGGCGGACGCCCGCTTCGATGGCGAGTACTTGCGCATCGATCAGGTCGCCACGCTGAACAGCGGCCACTTCAACGATGTCGTGTTGCGCTGGGATCGCGACCGCTTTCGCTTCGAGCAGGGTGATTTCAGCGCCGGCGCCACTGACATCGGCGCCGCTCCCGGCGCGAGCTTCGCCCTGACCAACGGCACTCTGATACTGCCTGAGGTGGTGGTCGAGCTGGGCGGCACCACCCATGAGGTGGCGGCCAACCTCAAGCTGCAGGCCGATGGCGGCTTCGGCATCGACTATCTCGCCACGCCCAGCGCAAGCGCCGAAACCCTGGCGCAACGCCTCGATTCCGCGGCAGTGCAAAGTGACCTTGAAGACCTGAGACAAGCATTCAATGTGGTGGGACTCTCCGCGGCCGTCGTCACCCCGGGTGAGGTCGTTTGGAGCCAGGGCTTCGGCTCGGCCGATCTGGCGCGGAACATCCCCATGACGGCCAACACCCCGATGCGCATCGGCTCGGTGAGCAAGGCGGTGCTCGGCGTCGCCCTGGCAAAAGGTTTTGCGGAAGGCGGCATCGCGCCGCAAACGACCATCAATTCGGTCTTGCCTTATGCCGTCACCAACCCCAATGCACCGGCCACGGAGATCACCCTGAGACACCTGATCGACCACAGTTCGGGCCTGTCGGACGGTTTGATCTACGAATGTTCCTACACCTTGGTGGATGAGCCGCAAACGCCATTCTACGAGGCCACGGGACAAATCCCCGCCGGCACTTGCCGCCACCCCTTCTCGGCGGACACCTCGCTCTTCCTGGAGCAATTCACCGCCACCGGTGTGTCGGGTTACCCAGCGGCCGCGAACTTCAATCGCTTTGCCCCGGGCGAGGGCAGCGAGTACAGCAATGTCGGCGCGGCCCTGGCCGCGGAGGTGTTCGCGCTCTCGCAAGGCCAAGCCATCAATGACATCATGCGCGAGCGTTTGTTCGATCCGTTGGGGATGGTGAACACCGGTTACGCGGCAACGGATTTCAGCCGTTTCGAGCAGGCCTCGCAGCACTATTGGACGCCCGGCGGCCAAGCAGAGGCCCTCCCCGCCTACACCTACCCCACCTTTGCTGACGGCGGCCTGCGCAGCTCGGCCTATGATCTGGCGCGGCTGCTCGCCGCCCTGGCGGGAGGTGGCGAACTGCAAGGGACACGGATACTGACGGAACCCGGCGTCGCCATGCTGTTCGGCGATGCGGAAGCACCCATTTACTGGCAAGCAGATGGTGATTTCATCCTGATGAGCGGCGGCGATCCGGGCGTCGCTACCTTTGTCGTGCTGCACCGCGAGCGCGGTATCGGGGTGGTGGTTCTGATCAATACGGTGGATGCCGAAGGCGAGCAGGATGCATTGGTCGCGGTGGTGAACTATCTGCTCGGCATCGCCTTGGAGGATGGCGGTCAATAGAAACCAACCGTGGCGTGCCGGGAAAGCGGCAGGGGGATGGGGGCCGGCTACCGGAGAATGATAGGTAGCCTATAATTCGCCCCTCATTCCTTCCCAGCAAAGCTGCCGCAACCGGCACGCCACCATGCCGCCCAGTCTGATCACCACCAAACTGTTTATCCCGCCGCCCCGGCCCAATCAAGTCGACCGGGACCGCCTGCAACATCTCCTACGGCAGGGCCTGAAAGGTAAGCTGACCCTGGTCTCGGCCCCCGCCGGTTTCGGCAAGACCACCTTGGTGAGCACGGCAATCAGGCAAACCGGCGGCGCGGTGGCTTGGATATCGCTGCATGAAAACGACGGCAATCTGCTCGGTTTTCTCGCACTCGTGGCCGCTGCCTTGCAGCGCGCCGTCCCGAATGGCGTACCGACGACCCACACCCTGCTGCAGTCCGCCCAACCGCCGGCCGGCGACATCGTACTGGCCGCATTGCTCGATGAACTCACCACACTGGAATCCGAGCTGGCCTTGGTTTTGGATGACTACCACGCCGTGGATTCGCGGGAGATCAACGATGCGCTGGCCTTTCTGCTGGAACATGGTCCCCAGCGGCTGCATTGGGTGATCGTGAGCCGGGAAGACCCGGCATTGCCGCTGGCGCGCCTGCGTGCCAGGGGCGAGTTGTGTGAAGTGCGCGCGGCGCAACTGCGGTTTAGCGAGGCCGAGGCCACGACCTTTCTCAACCAGACCATGGCGCTAGCGCTGAGCCGGGAGTACGTGGCCGCCTTGACGGCCCGCACCGAGGGTTGGATCACCGGCCTGCAACTGGCCGGGCTGTCGCTGCAAGGGCGCAGCGATGGTGCGGATTTTGTCGATGCCTTTGCCGGCAGCCACCGTTTTGTGCTGGATTATCTGGTTGAAGAGGTGTTACTCGCCCAACCGCCTGAGGTGCGGGATTTTCTGCTCAAGACTTCGGTGCTGGAGCGTTTCAACGCCGAGTTGAGCGAGGCGGTGACCGGAGTCGATCGGGCGGCCGTGGTACTGGAGCGGCTGGAGCGGCAAAACCTGTTCTTGATTCCGCTGGACGATCAGCGCCGCTGGTACCGTTTTCATCATCTCTTCGGCGAGGTGTTGCAGGTCCGCTTGAGCACGAGCGACGTCGACATCAAGGTTTTGCACCAACGCGCCGCCGACTGGCTGCACGCGGAGGATTTCGTCGCGGATGCCATCCATCACGCCGTGCTGGCCGAGAATACCCAATTCGCCGCCGACATCATCGAACAGGCTTGGCCCGAGCTGCGTAAGCGGGAACCGGAAGGCCTCTTTCTCGGTTGGATGAAGGCCTTGCCCGAGCACCTCATCACTGCCAGTCCGGTGCTCAGCGCCCACTATGGACTGGCCCTGTTGTCGCACGACCCGGCTGCCGCCCCGCGCTGGCTGGAGTCCGCCGAGGCCCGGCTCCAGCCAGCGCGCGACCAACCGCGCGCGAGCGGCGGCCGGGTGCTCAATGAAGCCGCCTGCACCGCTCTGCCCGGCTTGCTGGCCGTGGGCCGCGCCTATCATGCCGGGGCCAGCGGCGATGTGGCGGGCATCGTCGAGCATGCCGGCCAGGCTTTGGACCTATTGCCCGACGGCGAGGCCGTATGGCGCGGGTCCGCCGCGGTGCTCTTGGGATTGGTGCAATGGAACGGCGGCGATCTCAGTGCCGCCGTCGCCGCCATCGGCACCGGCCATAAAGCCATGCAAGCCGCCGGCGAGATCAGCGGCATGGTCTCTACCGCCTACCTTCTGGCCAATCTGAGCATCGCGCAAGGCCGGCACAAAACGGCCGAACGCTGGTGCCGTAAGGCCTTGGCCCGGGTGGCCGAACACCGGTTCGCGCCGCAAGGCGCGGCGGACATCCATGTGACCTTGGCGCTACTGGCCCTGGGCCGCTATCAGCTGGATCAGGCGCGGGACCATCTCGCTCAAGCCCGGGCCTTGGGCGAGCCGGCCAAGCTGCTCGAAACCGCCCATCATTGGTTTATCATCCAAGCCTTGCTGCAAACCCTCGAAGGGCGCTACGGCGACGCCGAGGATTTGCTGGCCGAGGCCGCCGAGGTGCGCATACCCAGCCCGGCCCCGGATTTCGCCCCCATAGCGGCCTGGCAGGCCCGGCTGGACGTACTGCAGGGCGATTTACACGCCGCGCGACGCTGGGCGCAACTCAGCGACCTACATGCGGATGACGCACCGGCTTTCCATTTGGTCTTTTCTCATCTCACCCTGGTGCGGGTGCTGATCGCCGCCTATCGCCGCACGGGCCAAGAGCAAGATAGACGAGACGCACAACGATTACTGGAAAAGCTCCGGCATGCCACTGCAACCGGCCAAGCCCGGGAACACGGATTGGAAATCCATTTGCTCATCGCCTTGTTGCACCATGCCACGGGCGACGCGGCGAGCGCGGCGGCGGCCCTGCAAACCGCCTTTGCCCAGCCGGAGGCGGAACACCAGATCCATCGCTTCGCCGCGGAGGATGCCGAGGCGCTCTCATGGATTCGGGAGTACATCGTCCAGGGCAACGCGCCCGCCTGGGCCGATGTGCTGTTGCCTGCCGAGCAGACGACTCCGGCACCCGGGTCTCCGGCAGAGATCCCCCCACCGCCGGTCGAGGCGCTCAGTGACAGAGAATTGGAGGTCCTACGCCTGTTGCGCACCGAACTCGGCGGCCCGCAAATCGCGGAACATCTGTTCGTTTCCAAAAACACGCTGAAGACCCATACCAAAAACATCTACGCCAAACTCGGCGTAAACAACCGCCGCGCCGCCGTGCGCAGGGCCGGGGAATTAGGCATAGACTGAAAAACTATCGCCAACGCGTAAACTGCCCTATTCACAATCTTCGATGGACGGCGTGGAGCGTCCAGTTGAAGCGCTCAACCGCCTCCGCCAGGACGTCGATGAAGCCGTGCCGGTCATCGTCGGAGAGGTAGATCGCCTCGCGGCCGTCGCCGCGGGCCGTGACGAGGGAGAGGGCGCCGGAAAATTCGAGTCTGAGGGGGCCGGGCCATAAGGAAAGGTTAGGTGTTCAAGACCCCGTCTTGCGCTGCCATCAAGGTGCGCCACTGCCACGACCGGCGCTGCCTCGCGGCCTAATGGCTCCGGCGCAAGGGGCGCATCCCGCGCCCCGGACGCAGGATCAGTGTCGTACCGCCGTAGCGATGACCCCGATCACGAACCACAAAATCAGCGTCGCCGGAATCGCCGCAATCGCCCATTTCAGCATGAACCACACCATCGACCAGAACGGCATCTGAATATCCGTCACCACCACCTGACCGACCCCCACCATCTCCATCGCCAGCGGCCCCGCAGAAACCGGTTCCGCCGTTGACGGCTCATCCCCGACGACCTTCTGGTCGGTGATGACGCAACCACACTTCACGCACAACGGCGCCCCGGCGGGATTCTTGGCGTTGCATTCCGGGCAGATTCTTACACCCATTTTTCCTACTCCTCGCACATTGATGGATCGAATTGATTTCGAGGGCTGGCCCGCCCACCCCGGGACGTTGGCATAGCCCTTCTCTCGGTCACGGTGAGATACACCGTACACTCCCCTCGCTCGGCGCAAGCCGCCGCCAGACTCTCTGCGCGGCACTCCTCCTAGGCCGCGATGACGCCGTTTCCGTTCCTACCGGCCACCGAATCCAAGTGCCTCACTCCGTCCTGATCGCGGCCTAAGGGCTCGCGAAAGAATAACTTCCTGTTTTGGGACGCCGATCCATCCTCTCCAGCGGTGTTGCGCAAAGGGTTGCATACAACGAGTATGCGCCCCTTTGCGCGCCTTGCTGGAGCGGCGTCTCGACGCCCCAAAACAGGAAGTTGTTCTTTCGCGAGCCCTAA
>NZ_BAAHXB010000161.1:0-9931 GCF_054657215.1 Endothiovibrio diazotrophicus | reverse complement strand
GTCGATCCGCACGTCCACCGAGAAGGAGAAGGGCATCAGCACCTCCTCGGTCTCGCTGCGCACGATCTCGCGCTCCACCACCCGCTTCAACAACAACCCCTCCTGGCCATGCTCGACGAACGCCTCGCGCAGCACCATCGCCGCGTCGCCCTTGTCGCCGCCGCGGTAGAGTTCCATCCCGTCGCGAACCACCACGAAGGACTCGGCGACCACCCGTACCGTCTCGCCAGCGGCCGGGGCGGCCGTCGGCGCCGCTTCAACGGGGATCGACGGGACCTCCGACGGCACCTCGTCGATCGGCGGCAACGACTCCATCTCGGGCATCTCCTCGGCCACCGGGGCCTCTTCCTCAACCATCGGCTCCTCCTCCGGCGCCATCGCCGGCTCCTCCTCGGACAACGGCGCCTCGGATACCGGCGCCTCGATATCGGTCTCGGGAGCCTCTTCCGACGCCTCCATCAGGTTCCCCATGGCGGCCATCATGTCATCGACCGCGTCGGCCTCGTCCACCAGCACCGGCGTCTCCTCGCTCGCCGCAGCGGACTCCGTCTCCTCCGCGGCGGCGGCCTCCACGGCCAACTCGGCGAGCGCCTCCTCGCCGCTCTCCAGGATGTCGGCGAGGGAGGGCTCCGCCACTTCGGGCGCGGACTCCGCCTCGGCGGCGGCGACGTCGGCGAGGAGGTCCTCGACCCCCTCCCCCGCGGCGTCCTCGCCGTCGGCGGTCGCCGACGGCTCCGCCGCCTCCAGGTAGCTGGACAGGTACTCCGGCAGGGTCTCGTCTTCGGCCAACAGATCGCTCATCTCATCCTCCTCCGCCTCGGCGGTGAAATCTTCGTTGTTCTCTTCCGCGGCCGCCACGATCTCCGGTTCCACCGTCTCGGCCAGCGCCTCCAGCTCCGCGACGAAGGCGTCCGAATCGAGCGCCGGCTCCTCCGCCGCCAGCAGCGCCTCCACCGCCTCCTCCGCCGGCGCCTCGTCCGCCACCGGCGGGGGCTCCGACGCCCCTTCGGGCGCCTCTTCCTCGTCGGCGGCGGACTCCAGCTCCACCGGCGCCTCGTCGCCCATCAGCTCCGCCAGCAGGTCGTCGGACTCCGCCACCGGCACCTCCGTCTCTTCCGGCGCCTCCTCGTCCGACGAGACCTCCGCCATCAGCTCCGCCAGCAACCCCTCCGCCTCCTCGACCCCACTGGAGCCGGCGGTGAATTGATCGAGTAGCGCATCGGCCCGCTCGGCGGCGTCGGCGAGCGGCTCGGCGAGCGTTCCGGCGGTGGGCTCGGCAGCCACCTCGATCGCCGCGGACTCATCCTCGTCCCCCACCGTACCGGCCAGCAGCTCACCGAAATCCGCGTGTTCCTCCGCCGGCTTGGGCGGCTGGTACATCCCCGCCTCGATCTCGTGCGAGATCGCCTCCAGATGGGTCCCGACCACCTCGGTCATCACCATCAGACTCTCCGCGCTGCGCTCCGCGAGGTGCGCCTCCAGACTCGGCAACTGCTCGGAGAAACGCTCGTCGAACAGGCTCCCGTAGGAGACCAGCACGCCGATGAACTCCTGCACCTCGCCCTTCCAACCGTTGGACCGCGCCAACTCGATCAGGGTCATCCCCTTCTCCGCGGCGATCTTCCTCGCCTCCTGCCGCTGGTTGGCCTCCTGGATGATGGTTTTCAGGGACTGTTTGCTCATTGCGCTCCCCCCGGGCGGGGCCTTGTTCCGTTCTGATTGAGATGGGAGGAGTTTGTTCAACCTGTGAAACAAAAGCAACCGGCGGGAGGTGCCATTATCCGATGTCAAGACCAAGGCCAACCGAAACCACCCCTGGTTACCACGCGCTGCGTGGTAACCAGGGCCTTCACGCCGGCAGTGGCGCATGGCCTGGACGCTCCGCGTCGGCGCCGTCACCGCAACCACCGTAGCCGGAGCGGGACGCAGAGCGTCCAAGGCCCCTGGTCACGACGCAGAGCGTCGTGACCAGGGGTGAGCGTTGTGACCAGGGGCCTTGCCAGGGTGTCCTTCGATGCCCCGCGTGTCACCCCAACCCGAACCGCTCCACCACCTCGTACCGCGCCCCTTGCGCCGACCGGCACGACTCCACCAGCACGAACGCCGCCACCCGCCACGCCAGCGGCGCCATCCGCCACTCACCCGGCGACTGCCGCGCCTTGCGCGCCAGGGTCAGGTGGGCGCGGAACGGACGTGCCTCCGGTTCGATGCCGCAGGGGCGGAGCACCGCATTGAGCCGCTCCACCAACCGGAGCAACGGCTCCGGCGTCTCCCGCGGACCACACCACAACACCTGCGGCCGGCGAAAGTGGCCGTACTCCTCGAACGGGAGTTCGAAAGGCTCGCCGCGCACGGTGGTGGCCGCCTGCGCCGCGCAACGGGCGGTCTCCCCGGAAACGTCGCCGAGAAAGGCGAGGGTGAGGTGGAGATTCTCCGCACGCATCGGCCGCCCGCCGCAGGCCCGCACCGCCGGCCGGGTCGCCGCCACCAGCGCCTGGCGCTCGGCCTCCGCCGGCCACAGCGCGAAAAAGAGCCGCCGTCCCTCCCCGTTCCTCATAGCCTCGTCAATACCCCCTGCAGGGCGTGCAACACCGCCTGGCGGCGCACCGCCTCGCGGTCGCCATCGAACCACTGCCGCTCCGCCGCGCACCCGGCGGCGGTAGCCCAGGCGAACCAGACGGTGCCCACCGGCTTCTCCGCGCTGCCCCCCCCCGGCCCGGCGACGCCGCTGATCGCCACCGCGATCCCGGCGCGGCTGCCGCGCAGCGCCCCCTCGGCCATCGCCCGCACCGTCTCGCCGCTCACCGCACCAAAGCGCGCCACGGTCTCCGCCGGCACCCCGAGCATCTCCTCCTTCGCCTCGTTGGTGTAGGTGACGAAGCCGCGGTCCACGTAGGCCGAGCTGCCGGCGACGTCGGTCAGCGCCTTGGCCACCCAACCACCGGTGCAGGATTCCGCGGTCGCCACCATCCACCCCCGGGCAAGGAGCGCCTCGCCCACCTTTGCCGCCAGCGCGGCCAACCCGTCGTCCCCCATCATCCTCCCCTCCCGCGATTCGGAAAAAGCGATGGTGCTACAGCCATGTCGGCTGCGGCAACCGCCCCGGTCGATTACAATGGCCGATCCATTATTATTATATTGAGCGGAACGGCAGCGGAGCACCGCCGTCCGGGGCAGGAACCGAAATCGATCCCCGAGCCCACCGCCGAGCACTACGGAACAGCATGCACTCCCCCCTCCGAGAACGCTTCGTCGACCGTCGGGCATGGCTGCTGCCGGTCGCACTGTGGACCACGCTGATCGGCTTCTCGCTGCAGCGCAACCTCTCCACCCTGGAGGAGCAGGCGACCGACCTGGCGGTCAACCGCGGGCGCTTCATCTTCCAGATGATCGAGGCGACCCGGCTGTGGAACGCCCGCCACGGCGGCCTCTATGCGGTCGCCGACGACGCCACCCCATCCGACCCCTACCTGGGGGGGGACCCGGGGGTGCCGGAACGCGACGTGGTCACCTCCACCGGCACCCGGCTGACCCTGATCAATCCGGCCTACATGACCCGCCAGTTGGCCGCGGTGGTGGAGGAGCAGAGCGCGGTACGCGTCCACCTCACCAGCCTCGACCCGATCAATCCCGGCAACGCCCCCGACCCATGGGAAAGGGCGGCGCTGAAGCGTTTCGAGGGTGGACTCACCGAGGAGGCGGAGTTCCGCGGCAGCGGGCCCGAGGCCCGTTTCCGCTACATCGCGCCGCTGATGGCGAAACAGGCCTGCCTGCGCTGCCACGCCGTTCAGGGCTACCGCATCGGCGAGGTCCGCGGCGGGATCAGCGTCTCCTTTCCCGCCCGGCCGCTGCTCGCCGGGGTGGCGGCGCAACGCCGCAACATGGCGGCGATCCACGGGGTGGTGTGGCTGCTGCTGAGCGGCCTCACCCTGCTGGCCCTGTGGCGGATCCGCGCCCGCGTCCTCGCGCTGCACCAGGCGCGGGCCGACCAGGAACGACTGGTGGAGCAGCGCACCGCGGAGCTGCGCCAGGAGGCGGAGGAGCGGCGCGAGGCGGAGGCGCAGATGCGTCAGGTCATCGACTCCTCCAGCGAAGGGATCTTCGTCGTCGACCGCAGCGGGATCTGCACCCTGTGCAACCCCACCGCCGCCCGGCTGCTCGGCTTCGAGCGGGTGGAGCGGCTGCTCGGCCGGCGCATCTGCGAGCTGATCCACCCGGAGCACGCCGCCACCCCGGAGGAGCAGCGCTGCCCGCTGGTGGTCAGCTACCGCGACGGCCGCCCCGCCCACGACGACGACCACTGCTTCACCCGCGCCGACGGCTCGCCGCTGGCGGTGGAGTACCGCGCCGATCCGGTGGAGCTGGGCGGCAAGCGGATCGGCGCGGTGGTCACCTTCAGCGACATCTCCGCCCGCAAGGAGACCGAGGAGCGGCTGCGCAAGCTCTCCATGGCGGTGGAGTACAGCCCGGCCTCGGTGGTGATCACCAACGCCGAGGGCTCGATCGAGTACGTCAACCGACGCTTCAGCGAGGTCACCGGCTACCGCGCCGAAGAGGTGCTCGGCGAGAACCCGCGGATCCTCAAGTCCGGCGAGACCCCCGCCGGGGTCTACGACGAGCTGTGGTCGACGATCACCGCGGGCAGGGTGTGGCACGGTGAGTTCATCGACAAGAAGAAGGACGGCGGCTTCTACTGGGAGGCCGCCGACATCGCCCCGCTCCACGACCGCTACGGCGCCATCACCCACTTCGTCGCGGTCAAGGAGGACGTCACCGAGCGCAAACAGGTGGAGGCGGAGCTGCAGCGGGCGAAGCTCGAAGCCGATCAGGCGAACCAGGCGAAGAGCGAGTTCCTGGCCAACATGAGCCATGAGATCCGCACCCCGATGAACGCCATCATCGGCATGGCCGAACTGCTCGCCGAGACCGACCTCAACGCCGAACAGCGCCAATACGTGAAGGTCTTCGGGAACGCCGGCAACTCGCTGCTCGGGCTGATCGACGACATCCTCGACCTCTCCAAGATCGAGGCCGGGCAACTGGAGCTGGAGGCGATCCCCTTCGACCTGCGCGCGCTGGTCGAGGACGTGGTGGAGATGCTCAGCTTCCGCGCCAAGGAGCGCGGCCTGCGGCTGGCCGGCAGCGTCCACCCCGCGCTGCCGGCGTGGTGGCGTGGGGATCCCAAGCGGCTGCGCCAGATCCTGGTCAACCTCACCGGCAACGCCATCAAGTTCACCCACCAGGGGGAGGTGACGCTACGGGTGGAACCGCGAGAGGCGGGCCTGCGCTTCGCCGTGCACGACACCGGCATCGGCATCGCCGCCGAGCGCCAGGGGGCGATCTTCCAGGCCTTCACCCAGGAAGACGCCTCGGTCACCCGCCGCTACGGGGGCTCCGGCCTGGGGTTGACCATCTGTCAGCGGCTGGCGGGGATGATGGAGGGAGAGATCGGCCTCGAGAGCGAGATGGGCCGCGGCAGCACCTTCCATTTCAACGTGCCGCTGGAGGCCGCCGAACCACCGGAGGCGACCCCCGACGCCACCGCGGAGCTGGCCGGGATGCAGGTGCTGGTGGTCGACGACTACGCGGTCAACCGCTTCATCCTCAACGAGATGCTCACCGCCCTCGGCGCCGAGGTGACCCTCCGCGACGGCTTCGAGAACGGTTTGCGTGAGGTCGAGAACGCACCCGCGGGCGCCTTCGACCTGGTGCTCCTCGACTGCCGCATGCCGGGGGCCGACGGCTTCTCCATGGCCCACGCGGTGCGCCGGCTGACCCAACCCCGACCGCCGCCGATGGTGATGCTCAGCTCCGACGTGCGCCATTGCGACGCCGAGCACGCCCGCCACCTCGGCCTGCCGCTGGTGCAGAAGCCGTTCCGCCGCAGCGAGCTGCTGCGCGCCATCTCCGCCGCCCTCGGCGGCGCGGCCCATAGCGGCAAGCGGCGCGAGGCAACGGCCACGCCGCCGGCCCGCGGCCGGGGACTCACCATCCTGGCGGCGGAGGACAACCCGGACAACGCCCTGCTGCTGCGCGCCTACCTCAAGCGCACCCCCCACCACCTGGAGCTGGTGGAGAACGGCGAACGGGCGGTGGCGGCGGTGCAAGCGCGCCGTTTCGACCTGATCCTGATGGACATGCAGATGCCGGTAATGGACGGCTACAGCGCCACCCGCGCCATCCGCGCCTGGGAGCGGGAGCAGGGGCGTACGCCCATCCCGATCCTCGCCCTCACCGCCCATGCGCTGGGCGAGGATCACCGGCGCTCGCTGGACGCCGGCTGCGACGAGCACTTGAACAAACCGTTGAAGAAGCCGCAACTGCTGACGGCGATCGAGCGTTTCGGCGGCGGCGGGGGCTACCGTCATATGGGTTAGGGCCGTTCCTACAGGAGACCGGGATCGCGCCTTTAACCTTTCACCATTTGCCTTTACCCTTCCCCCATGCCCACCCCCGTCGTCACCGCCCGTTCCCTGAGCAAACGCTTCGGCGCCACCGAGGTGGTGCGCGGGATCGATTTCGATGTGTCGGCGGGGCGCTGTTTCGGCGTCCTCGGCCCCAACGGCGCCGGCAAGACCACCACCTTGCGAATGACCCTCGGCACTTCCCCGATCAGCGGCGGACGGCTCGAGGTGTTCGGCCGGCCGATGCCCGAGTGCGGCCGCGAGGTACGGCGGCGGATGGGGGTGGTGCCGCAGATGGACAACCTCGACCCCGACTTCACGGTGGAGGAGAATCTGCGCATCCATGGCGCCTACTTCGGCATCGACCACCCGACGCTCGACCGGCGGATCGCCCAACTGCTCGACTTCGTCGAACTGGGCAGCCGCCGCAAGGCCACCATCAACGCGCTCTCCGGCGGTATGAAACGGCGCCTGACCATCGCCCGTGCGCTGATCAACGATCCGCAACTGGTGGTGCTCGACGAACCGACCACCGGCCTCGACCCGCAGGCGCGCCACGTCATCTGGGCGCGGCTGCGCGACCTGCTCAATCAGGGCAAGACACTGCTCCTGACCACCCACTACATGGAAGAAGCCGAGCGGCTCTGCGACGAGCTGGTGATCATGGACCACGGCCGGATCCTCGACCAGGGCTCGCCGCAGGAGCTGATCGGCCGCCACTGCGAGCGGGAGGTGGTGGAGGTGCGCTCGGGCGGCACGCGCGCCGGCGAACGGCTGGAGGGGTGCAGCGAGGCGCGACTGGAGACGGTGGGCGACACCCTCTACGCCTACGCCGACAACGCCCGCCCCCTGGTGGAACGGCTGGAGGGGGAGGCGGGGCTGGTGTTCCTCCACCGGCCGGCGAGCCTGGAGGACGTTTTCCTGCGATTGACCGGGCGGGAGCTTCGAGACTGAGATTCGCGGAACGAAGGAGAGCGTGAAATGAAACGGATGATCCGCCTGCTGATCGTGACGTTGGCCGCCTACGCCGGCGCCGTCGACGCTGGTGCCACGTTTTACAAGTGGAAGGACGCCAACGGCCAATGGCACTACTCCGACCAACGCCCCGCGGGCGTCGGTGCCCAGATGGACAGCATCGAGGCCGCCACCGCCACCCCCTCCCCCGCCGCCGCGGAGGGCCAGGCGGCCGAGAGCGCGCCCAAGGCGTCGGCGAGCCCCCGACGGAGCGTCGTGATGTACTCCGCGGCGTGGTGCGGGGTATGCAAGAGGGCGCGGGCCTTCATGACCGCGAAGCATATCCCCTTCCGCGAATACGATATCGAGAAGACGGCGAAAGGGAAACGGGACTACCAACGCTTGAACGGAAAGGGGGTTCCGCTGATCCTGGTCGGTGAACAACGGATGAGCGGATTCAGCGGCTCGACCCTGCTCCGATGGCTGGGACGGGATTGACCCCATCGACCGAGCCAACCGATTCGACGCCCGCCACAACCACCCATACCACCAGAACCCACCCCATGAACCACTGGCGACTCCCCCGCATCCGCCTCGATGCCCTGCACGTCTGGCGACGCAACGTCCTGGTCTGGCGCAAGCTGATGGGCGCGGCGCTGGTGATGAACTTCGGCGAGCCCTTCCTCTACCTGATGGGCCTCGGTTTCGGCCTGGGCTTCTTCATCCAGCACATGGAGGGGATGAGCTACCTCACCTTCCTCGCCTCCGGGATCATCTCCGCCTCCGCCATGCACACCGCCTCGTTCGAGGCGATGTACTCGGTGTTCACCCGCATGGTGCCCCAGCAGAGCTACGAGGCGATGATGACCACGCCGCTGGAGCTCGATGACATCCTCTTCGGCGAGATGCTCTGGTGCGCCAGCAAGGCGCTGCTCTCCGGGGCCGGCATCCTGCTGGTGGCCTCGCTGCTGGGGGCGGTGGAGGGGTGGCAGGCGCTGGCGGTGATCCCGGTGGTGTTCCTCGCCGGGCTCGCCTTCTCCGGTCCGGCCCTGGTAATGAGCGCGCTGGCCCCCAGCTACGACTTCTTCGCCTACTACCAGACCCTGGTGATGACCCCGATGTTCATCCTCTGCGGCGTCTTCTACCCCAGCAACACCCTGCCGGCGGTGGTCCACGGGGTGGTCCAGTTGCTGCCGCTGACCCATGTAGTGGCACTGGTCCGGCCGCTGGTGGCCGGATTGCCGCTGGACGACCCGGCGCTGCATGTGGCGGTGCTCGTCCTCTACGCGCTGGGGGGGTTCTATCTTGCGCTGGCGCTCACTCGGCGCAGGCTCTGGATCTAAGGGCTCGCGAAAGAATAACTTCCTGTTTTGGGGCGTCGAGACGCCCGTCCGGCAAGGCGCGCAAAGGGGCGCATACTTGCCGTATGCCGCGGCTTCCGCGTCCTGCTCGCGCCGCATACCGACTTCCCTGTAGGCAACCCTTTGCGCAACGCCGCCGGACGGAGCGGATCGGCGTTCCAAAACAGGAAGTTATTCTTTCGCGAGCCCTGAGAGACGCCGCACCCCAACCTCACCCGGCCGGCACGGCCTCGGACCCGGTTCGGCGACGAGCGCCGCCCTTGCCTTCCCGCCGGCAACGTTCGATCCACCTCACCAGATCGACATCGAACTCCTCGATGTGACGCTCGATCCAGGCGATCAAACGCCCGTCGGCCACCTCCGACAGCTCCGCCGGGGCACTCCCGCCGTCGAGTCGCCGGCGCATCCCGTCGAGCGTCGTGATGAAGGACTTGTGTTCATTGAGGTGGCGGCGGTAGGCGTGGCCGTCGTAGCCGTAGCTGAGCATCAACCGCTCTTCATTGAGGAAATGAAAGGTGGCATAGTCCCACAGCGTGGTGATCGCGCGTCGACAGCGCTCGCGATCCACCCCCGCCGTCCCGTCGCTGCACAACCCCCGCAGACTGCCGAGAATCTTCCGGTGCTGGCGTTCCATTTGCGCCACCTCGCCACTAAGACAGCGCCAATCATCGATCTCTTCCAGCGGACACATGGTCGCCCCCTTCCCCGATCGGGAACCAATACCCATACAATGTGAGTGGTAGTATAGGACGCATCCGGTGGCAAGGGCGAGAGCGTAGATACCGCTCGAGCAGCCCCCCCGCTGCCACGGGTGAAAGGTCGGGCTCAGGTAGCGGAAACCGTGCCGCAGCAGCTGCCACCCCACGCCCCTTTTGCCGAAGAAGAAGCGGGCCGACTCGATGGTGGTGTGCGCCAATCGAGCCGGGCGGAGGCAGCCGTCGCGTTTCAGCATGTCCAGATAGAGGCGGAAGAACATCAGGTTGAACCCCCGGCAGCGGCTGGACGCTGGCCAGCGCGCGGTCGATCAACGCGCGGAAGGCCGCGTCCTTCTGGTAGGTGTCGAGCAGTTGGTCGATGGAGGCTTGGCAGGGACTCGGCTCGGTGGCGGTGGCGGCCAGTGCCGACGGGAGCGGCGCCAGCCATCCCATGGTGGCGAGCAGCAGCGCACCGGCGCCCAGACGTATTGATCTTCAAGTGGTTGGGTCGTCGGGA
>NZ_BAAHXB010000160.1:0-10026 GCF_054657215.1 Endothiovibrio diazotrophicus | reverse complement strand
TAAAACGATATCGCGACTCCCGCCCCGCTGCTTCCGTTCTCGTCGCCGCGGTAGCGGCAACCTACGACTGAGTTGAGTGACGATCGGCGGCCAGCAACGTCTTGGCCCCGTAGGAGCGGCCCTTAGGCCGCGATCGTGTCGGAGTGAGAGGTTTCTACTCGGCAGGTGGCAGAAGTGGATGCGGCGCCATCGCGGCCTGGGGGCCGCTCCTACAGGCGGGTACCCGCGGCGACCAACCCGTTCGTGGCCAACAAAAAGGGCGGCCCGCAGGCCGCCCCAATGAGGTTTGAGTGAGCGGGAGCGAACTCAAACCTGGAGGTAGTCGAGGATCCCCTCGGCGGCCTTGCGCCCGTCCCAGATGGCGGTGACCACCAGGGTCGAGCCGCGCACCATGTCGCCGCCGGCGAACACCTTCGGGTTGGAAGTCTGCATGGCGCACACCTGCTCCTCGGGCGCGACCACCCGGCCGCGCTCGTCGAGATCGATGCCGTGGGCGGTCATCCACTCGGCGGGGCTGGGGCGGAAGCCGAAGGCAACGATCACCGCGTCGCACTCCACCACCTCCTCGGAACCGGGCACCACCTCGGGACGACGGCGGCCGCGCTCGTCGGGCTCACCCAGGGCGGTGGTGACCAGTTTGATCCCCTGCACCTTGCCGTCGCCGACGATCTCCACCGGCTGGCGGTTCCACAGGAACTTCACGCCTTCTTCCTTGGCGTTCTGCACCTCCTTCTTCGAGCCGGGCATGTTGGCCTCGTCGCGACGGTAGGCGCAGTGCACGGCGGCCGCCTTCTGGCGCGCCGAGGTGCGGGTGCAGTCCATGGCGGTGTCACCGCCGCCGAGCACCACCACCCGCTGGCCGGCCATGTCGACGAAGTCGGCGGGGGATTTCTCCCAGCCGTAGCAGTGATTGACGTTGGAGATGAGGAAGTCGAGGGCGGCGTGGACGCCGGGCAGGTCCTCGCCGGGGATCGACGCCTGCATGTAGTTGTAGGTACCGGTACCGAGGAAGACCGCGTCGTACTCGCCGAGCAGATCGTCGAACGACTTGGTCGCTCCTGCGCTTCCTGCGCCCGCGACACTTGAACGTCCCTGTTCGTCGTCCTTTCCTACGATTTCGGTGTTGAGCACGAACTCGATGCCCATCCCTTCGAGCACCGCGCGGCGGCGCTGGACGATGGGCTTCTCCAGCTTGAACTCGGGGATACCGAAGGTGAGCAGCCCACCCACCTCGGGGTGGCGGTCGTAGACCACCGCCTTGACCCCGTTGCGCGCCAGCACGTCGGCACAGGCGAGGCCCGCAGGACCGGCGCCGACCACCGCCACCCGCTTGCCGGTATCGACCACCGCGGAGAGGTCGGGGCGCCAGCCGGACTCCAGGGCGGTGTCAGTGATGTAGCGCTCGACGGTGCCGATGGTGACCGGGCCGTTGGTGTCGAAGAGGGTGCAGGCGCCCTCGCAGAGGCGGTCCTGGGGGCAGACCCGGCCGCAGATCTCGGGCAGCGAGTTGGTGCGGTGACAGACCTCGACGGCCTGCTCCACGTTGCCCTCGTTGACCAGTTGCAGCCAGTTGGGGATGTAGTTGTGCACCGGGCACTTCCACTGGCAGTAGGGGTTGCCGCAGTGGAGACAGCGCCCCGCCTGGTCGGCCGCGATCTTGGCGTCGAAGCGGCCGTAGATCTCGGCATACTCCTCGATACGGACCTCGACGGCCTTCTTCGCGGGGTCCTGCCGCGGAATGTCCAGGAATTGCAGTGCGTTCTTCTTGCTCACGGTTCTCTACTTCACCGGTGTGGAGGCGGCGCACCGCCCCACTAAACACTAAACGTTAAACACTCAACGCTACGCGGGCTTCCGCGTCAGGCGGCTCGTTCCAGCATCGTCTCGAGGAGCGTTTCAAGCTCCGCGGCCTTCGGCTTCACCAGCCAGAACTTGCCGATGTAGTCGTCGAAGTGCTCCAGGATGTTGCGGCCGTACGCCGAGCCGGTCTCCTCGACGAAGGCGATGAGCTGCTCGCGCAGGTGGTTGCGGTGGGCCTCGGTCGCCTCGGTGTTGATGCGGTGGATGTCCACATCCTCGTTGAAGCGGTTGGAGAAGGCCCCCTCCTCGTCGAGCACGAAGGCGAAGCCTCCGGTCATGCCGGCACCGAAGTTGACGCCGGTGGGACCGAGGACGGTGATCACGCCGCCGGTCATGTACTCGCCGCAGTGGTCGCCGGCCCCCTCGATCACCGCATGGGCCCCGGAGTTGCGCACGCCGAAGCGCTCGCCGGCCATGCCGGAGGCGTAGAGCTTGCCGCCGGTGGCGCCGTAGAGGCAGGTGTTGCCGACGATCGCGTTCTCCTGGCTCTTGAACAGGCTCCCCTTGGGCGGGTAGATCACCAGCTTGCCACCGGCCATGCCCTTGCCGACGTAGTCGTTGGCATCGCCCTCCAGGTACATCTGCAGGCCGCCGGCGTTCCACACGCCGAAGGACTGGCCGGCGGTGCCGGTGAGCCGCAGGGTGATCGGCGCGTCGTCCATGCCGAGGGTGTCGTAGCGCTTGGCGATCTCGCCGGAAATGCGCGCGCCGATGGAGCGGTTGGTGTTGCGCACCTTGAAGGAGAACTCGCCGCCGGACTTGGCCTCGATCGCCGGCAGGGTCTCGGCGACCATCTGTTCGGCCAGCTCGCCCTTGTCGAAGGAGTGGTTGCGCGGCTCGACGCAGTAGTTGGGCCCCTCGGGCAACCCCTGGAAGGTGAGCGCGGAGAGATCCAGCTTGCGCTGTTTGTCGGTGACCCCCTCGATCCGCTCCAGCAGGTCGGTGCGGCCGATCAGGTCGGTGAGCTTGCGCGCGCCGAGGGCCGCCATCAGCTCGCGCACCTCGCGGGCGACGAACTTGAAGTAGTTTTTCACCAGCTCGGGGGAGCCGCGATAGTACTTGGCGCGCAGCTCCTCGTGCTGGGTGGCCACTCCGGTGGCGCAGTTGTTGAGGTGGCAGATGCGCAGGTATTTGCAGCCCAGCACCACCATCGGCATGGTGCCGAAACCGAAGCTCTCGGCGCCGAGGATCGCCGCCTTGACCACGTCGAGACCGGTCTTCAGGCCGCCGTCGGTCTGCACCCGCACCTTGCCGCGCAGATCGTTGCGCTTGAGCACCTGGTGGGTCTCGGAGAGGCCCAGCTCCCACGGGCTGCCGGCGTACTTCACCGAGGTGAGCGGGCTCGCCGCGGTGCCGCCGTCGAAGCCGGAGATGGTGATCAGGTCGGCGTAGGCCTTGGCCACGCCGGCGGCGATGGTGCCGACGCCGGGCTCGGCCACCAGCTTCACCGAGACCAGCGCCTCGGGGTTGACCTGCTTGAGGTCGAAGATCAGCTGGGCGAGATCCTCGATCGAGTAGATGTCGTGGTGCGGCGGCGGCGAGATCAGCGGCACGCCGGGGCGGGTGTAGCGCAGGCGGGCGATCTCGGCGTTGACCTTGTGGCCGGGAAGCTGGCCGCCCTCGCCGGGTTTGGCGCCCTGGGCCACCTTGATCTGCAGCACCTCGGCGTTGGAGAGGTAGCCGGGGGTGACGCCGAAGCGGCCGGAGGCCACCTGCTTGATCTTGGAAAAGCGGCTCTTGTCGACGTAGCGCTTGGGATCCTCACCGCCCTCGCCGGAGTTGGAGCGACCGCCCAGTTCGTTCATCGCCAGGGCCAGCGCCTCATGGGCCTCGGGGGAGAGGGCTCCGAGGGACATCGCGGCGGTGTCGAAACGCTTGAACAGCTCGGTATCCGGTTCCACCTCGTCGATGGAGATCGGCTCGATGTCGCCACGCAGCTTGAGCAGATCGCGCAGGGAGAGCGGCGAGCGCTCGTTGACCAGCTTGGCGAACGCCAGGTAGTCGTCCCAGTCGCCGCTTTGGGTCGCCTTGTGGATCGCCTTCACCACGTCGGGGTTGTAGGCGTGGGCCTCGCCGCCGTGGACGAACTTGAGCAGCCCGCCCTGATCGATCGGCTTGCGCGGGTTCCAGGCCACCTTGGCGACTGAGCGGACATCGGCCTCCAGGTCGGAGAAGTCGGCGCCCTGGACGCGGGAGGTGGTCTCCTTGAAGCAGAGCTCCACCACCTCGTCGGCGAGGCCGACGATCTCGAACAGCTGGGCGCCGCGGTAGGAGGCGACCGAGGAGATGCCCATCTTGGACATCACCTTGAACAGCCCCTTGTCGATCCCCTTGCGGTACTTCCTGCCCAGCTCGGCACGATCCTCGGCCTTCACTTCGCCGCTGTCGATCATGTCGTCGAGCGCCTCGTAGGCGAGGTAGGGGTAGACCGCGGTGGCGCCGTAGCCGAGCAGCACCGCGAAGTGATGCGGGTCGCGGGCGGTGCCGGTCTGCACCACGATGTTGGCGTTGCAGCGCTGACCCTCGGCGATCAACCGGTGGTGAACCGCACCGGTGGCCAGCGCGGCGTGGACCGGCACAGTATCGGCGGAGACGTTGCGGTCGGAGAGGATCAACACCGTGGTGCCTCCCTTGACCGCGGCCACCGCCTGGTCGGCGATATCGTGGATCGCCTTCTCCAGGCCGAAGTCGGCGGGGTAGTTGAGTTCGATCACGATGTGGGCGAACTCGCCCTCGTTGTGCTCCAGCAGCTGGCGGAACTTGCCCTCGGAGAGCACCGGCGAGGAGGCGATCAGCCGGTCGGCGTGCTCGGGGGTCTCGTCGAACAGGTTCTTCTCGCGGCCGAACAGGGTCTCCAGCGACATCACGATCTGCTCGCGGATCGGGTCGATGGGCGGGTTGGTGACCTGCGCGAACTGCTGGCGGAAGTTGTCGAACACCGAACGGGCGCGCTTCGACATCACCGGGTAGGGGGCGTCGTCGCCCATCGAGCCCACCGCCTCCTGGCCCGCCTCGGCCATCGGCCGCAGGATCTGGTCGCGCTCCTCGAAGGAGAGCTGGAACAGCTTCTGGTAGACGCCGAGTTCGCCCTTCTCCATCGGGGTGGCGGTGAGCGGGTCGCCGGCGAGCTTCGACTCCAGCCGGGTGGCGCGTTTCATCCACTCCTTGTAGGGCCGGGCGGCCTTCAGCCGCGCATCCACCTCGTGGGGCAGGATCAGTGTACCGGTCTCGGTGTCGGCGGCGAGCATCTGGCCCGGCTTCAGCCGGCCCTTGCGCACCACCTCGGTGGGGTCGTAGTCCCACACGCCGATCTCGGAGGCCAGGGTGATGACGCAGCCGCGGTAATCCTTCTCGCTGACACCAGCGGCGCCACCCGGCTTGGTGATCAGATAACGGGCGGGGCGCAGGCCGTTGCGGTCGAGGGTGCAGGCGGCATAGCGACCGTCGGTAAGCACGATGCCGGCGGGGCCGTCCCACGGCTCCATGTGCATCGAGTTGTACTCATAGAACGCTTTCAGATCGGCGTCGATTTCCGTGACGTTCTGCCACGCCGGCGGGATCAGCAGACGCATCGCGCGGAAGATGTCGACACCACCGGCGAGCAGCGCTTCCAGCATGTTGTCGAGGCTGGAGGAGTCGGAACCCTCCATGTTGACCCACGGCCGGATGTCCTCCATCGACGGGATGTTGTCGGTCTGGAAGGTGTAGGAGCGGGCGCGGGCCCAGTTGCGGTTGCCGCGGACGGTGTTGATCTCGCCGTTGTGCGCCAGATAGCGGAACGGCTGGGCGAGCCGCCACTGGGGCAGGGTGTTGGTGGCGAAGCGCTGGTGGAAGACGCAGATCGCGGTCTCCAGCCGCGGGTCCTTCAGGTCGGGGTAGTAAACCGACAGGAACTCCGGCATCACCATGCCCTTGTAGGAGACCACCTTGGCCGACAGGGTCGGCAGGTAGAACTGCTCGTCACCGGCCGCCTCCCGCGCCTTCTCGGCGCGGCGGCGGGCGATGTATAGCTTCACCTCGAAGGCGGTCCCGTCCATCCCCGCGGGACGGTTGACGAAGACCTGCTCGATCTTCGGCTGGGTCGCCTTGGCCGCCTCGCCACAGGCCGAATCGTCGGTGGGGACCTGCCGCCAGCCAGCCACCTCCAGCCCCTCGGCGGCGATCTCGCGCGCCAACGCCTCGCGGCCCGCGGCGGCATCCTTCGGGTCGAGAAAAACCACGCCCACGCCGTAATCGGCGACCAGCCCGATTCCCGCCTCGCCCGCCACCGCGCGCAGGAAGCCGTCCGGCTTCTTCATCAGCAGACCACAGCCGTCCCCCGACTTGCCATCGGCGGCGACCGCGCCGCGGTGGGTCATGCGCTCCAGCGCCTCGATGGCGGTGGTGACCAGCCAGTGGCTGGAGGCGCCGTCCATGTGGGCCATCAGGCCGAAGCCGCAGTTGTCCCGCTCGAAGGCGGGGTCGTAGAGGCCGGTGGTTGGGTTCGCTTTGCTGTTCACGGGACTCGTCGTTCTCGTCGTTCTCAAACTTGGTTTCTGGCGCACACAACGCCCGAGACGGCCGCCGGCCGGAGACGTCCGGAGGGGCCAGGGGCGGGGGCAAAAGGGGACATATCATAGCCTACCGACCTCCGGGAAACAAAGGGGGGCTGCGGGTCGCCGCGTGAAACGCCATTCACGACATGCCTCCCGGCGGCGGCGGCCAGGGACTTTGAAACGCACGATTTGTCAGGGACGGAGCACTCGATAAGAAGAAGAAAACCCCCCCGCCGCCGGCGGATTTCACAGAGGCGGGGGGTGAATCGTTTACAGGCGGAATGGACCTCCAATCTGGCTTGTAAAAGGTAAATAAATGGATTCAGCGAAGGACTGCGTGCCACGCAGAACAGAACATGAACCAGCCAACGCTTCCGCCCGCACCATCAACCACCCGGAACCTCAGGACCAACAAGCACTACTGAATCGACTCGCCCATGGAGATCGTTCCGCTTTCTGGCTCATCTGGGAACGGCACAAACCGTATCTGCAGCGGCTCTGCGCCCGGCGGATGAACAACGATCCGGCGGAGACGGAGGACGCCCTCAGTCGCGCGATGATCCTGGCCTGGGAGAAATTGCCGATCCACGCCGCCAGGATCACCAACCTGAAGGCGTGGCTGGCGCGGCTCACCCGCAATCTCTGTATCGACATCCATAAGGAGCGGCAGCGGTGGAACCGCTTCTGCGACGGGGGTGACGATCCGGAGGCGGTGGCCCTGGAGCGCTTCATGCCGGGCTACGAAGAGCCCGAAGGGGATTGCCTCGACGGCGAACTGCTGGAGCTCTTTCAGCGCAACGCGCAGGCGCTTCCCGAGCGCCTGCGCGTTGCCTTCCTCCTGCGCTGTTGGGAAGAGCAGCCCTACAACGACATCGCCTCAACGCTGCAGATCAGCAACGCCAACGTCCGCAAGCGGGTCCAGCAGGCCCGGGCCCTGATGGGTGACACCATGAGCGGCTATCTGAAGCCCCCATAGCCCGCCGTCCCGCCGGGCAATGCGCATCAGGTCTTCCGGGCGGTCCAGGTCGGGCAGCGGCGCAAGCTCTTCGAGCGCGATGGCGAGTTCCGCGGCCCGCCGCCGGGTGACCGCCAACACCCGGTCGCTGCCCCAGGGGACTTCGCGAAACAGGCCCGGAGCGGGTCGGCGCAGGCCGATCAGCACGTAGCCGCCATCCTCGGCCGGGCCAACCACCCCGTCGGCCCGGCCGAGGGCGCGGAGGGCGCGTGCCAGGTGGTCCCGGTCCATCCGCGGGCAGTCGGTGCCCACCAGCACCGCCTGCCGGTGACGGGCCAGCGCGTGGTGGAGGGAGAAGGCCATCCGTTCACCGAGATCCCCTCCCTGCTGTCGTTGCAACTCCACCCCGGAACGAACCCGGCACTCGGCGAAGAAAGGATGGTCGGGCGACGGCGCACACCACAGCTCCACCGGCGCCAGGGCGGCGGCGGTGATCCAGCCGAGGGTGTGTTCCACCAGCTGCCGATGGAGCGCCGCCGCCCCTTCGGCGCCGAGCAGCGGAATCAGGCGGGTCTTCACCGTGCCGACCTCGGGCGCCTTGGCGAAGACCTGGATGCGGGCGTCGGGATATTCCATCTTCAATATCGTCCGGCCGACGTCTGCGAACATCCAACGCAAAGACGCGACGGCACAAAGGACGCGAAGGAAAGCTCGCGCTGCTGGCCTGGCCCGCCCCGCCCTTGCGCCTTTGCGCCTTTGCGTTGAAAACCCACCTCAACGATACCGCTTGGCAAGATCGGCGGGATCGGCGCCGAGGGCGTAGGCGAGGCGCAGGTGCCACATCATTAGAATGGTACGCACCACGCCACCCGCCTCCCAGCGCCGGCTGGAGGTGGTGAGCGGCTCGTCGATGCAGAGCGGTCGACCGATGCCACGGAGACGCTTGCTCAATTCGATGTCCTCCATCAACGGGATCTCGGCGAAGCCGCCCAGCCGTTCAAACAGCGTGCGCCGGACGAAGATCGCCTGATCGCCGGTGGCGACCGCGCTCAATCGCGAACGCAGGTTCATCGCCCGCTCCACCACCCGCAGCAGCGGGTGGGCGCCGGAGAGGCGGACGTCGAACCGCCCCCAATCCCGCCCGCTTCGCGCCAGCCCCTCCAGGACCCGCCGGTCGGCCGCTTCGGGGAGACGGGTATCGGCGTGGAGAAAGAGCAGCACCTCGCCGCCGGCCAGCGCCGCCCCGGCGTTCATCTGCACCGCCCGCCCGGCGGGCGCCACCACCACCCGGTCGGCCAACGGCGCGGCCAGTGCCCCCGTGCCGTCTTCGCTACCACCGTCGACCACGATCACCTCGTGCCCCGCCGCCCGCAACGGCGCCAGCGCCGCCAGCGCCGCTCCGATCCCCGCCGCCTCGTTCAGCGCCGGCACGACGATCGAGATCCGTTCCATCGGCGGATGATCAACGCGGAGGACGCAGAGACGCAGAGAACGCGGAGAAGAGTGCTGATTTCATCCCTTTCTCTGCGTTCTCTGCGTCTCTGCGCTCTTTGCGTTACAAATGCCCATGCCGGAAATCACTCCAACGCCCCGCCGCAGGAAGAGCCGGCGCCGGCGGTGCAGCCGTAGCAGTGGTCGGCCACCGCGATCGGCCACCCCGCGGGGTCGTGCTCCAGCAGGTGATCGAGGGTCAGGCGCGGGCGGCGTCCGTCGCTCAGCGCAAGCGCCAGCATCTGGTTGAAGTCGCAGTCGTAGAGCTCGCCCCGCCAGTCGACGCTGATCAGCGAGCGGCACATCACCTGTGCCCGGTTCTCCTCCCGGTGGTTGCGCTTGAGCAGCGCCAGGTAGTCGTCGAACCCCCCCTTCGAGAGCAGCGCGCTGCCGAAGCGCTGAATCGGCATGTTGGTGATGGTGTAGAGGCGGTTGAAGTGGATGCCCTGCTCGCCGAGGCGTGCCTTGTAGTCCGCCTCAAGGGCCTCCTGGGCGGGCGGCAGAAACGGGCCGGTGGGGTTGTAGACCAGATTCAACGCCAACCCGGAGCCCGCCATCCCGTAGCCCTCGTCGTTGAGTCGTCGCAGCCCGGCCAGACTGCCGCGATAGACCCCCTTCCCGCGCTGCCCGTCGACGTTCTCCTCCAGATAGCAGGGCAACGACGCGACCACCTCCACCCGCTCTCCGGCAAGGAAGGGGGCCAGGCCCCGCTGCTCCGGCTCCTCCAGGATCGTCAGATTGCAGCGATCGATGACGTGAACGCCGAGGGCGCGCGCGCGCCGCACCAGATCGCGGAAGTGGGGGTTCAGCTCCGGCGCGCCGCCGGTGAGATCGAGCCGCGTGACGCCACGCCGTTCCAGCACCGCCACCACCCGCTCCACGGTCTCACCGCCCATCACCTCCGTGCGATGCGGGCCGGCGGCGACGTGACAGTGCAGGCAACGCTGATTGCAACGGTAACCGAGATTGACCTGGAGGGTTTCGAGGGGGCCGCGAAGGAGAGGGGCAAAATCGCCGGGGGCGAGCAGGGGGAGGGTGGCAAGCATCAGGGGTCTCGAAGGGGAGTGTACTTTCCCTATTGTAAGCACTCCTCCGCTCCGTCCCCAGCCGGCCGCCGGCCGACTCATAAGGAGTTCGGAATATACGGATGCAGATGTGGAGTCGCCGCCCCGTTCTGTAGTATCA
>NZ_BAAHXB010000159.1:0-10438 GCF_054657215.1 Endothiovibrio diazotrophicus | reverse complement strand
TCAAAACAGGAAGTTATTCTTTCGCGGGCCCTACGGCCGCGATGGCGCCGTGTCCGTTCCTACCGCGAGCCGAATTGAAATGCCTCACTCCGTTATGATCGCGGCCTAAGGGCCGCTCCTACAGGATATCGCGCCGGTTGCGCGGCTTCGTCAGAAGCCGCGCAACCGGCGCAGTTTTTCGTAGGCGTTCTTGATCTCGTGGGTCTGGTGGGCGGCCAGCTTCACCGCCTCCTCGGACAGCCCCCGGGCCATGATCTTGTCCGGGTGGTGCTGGCTGAGCAGGCGGCGGTAGGCCGTCTGGATGTCGCGATCGCTGGCCTGTGGGGTGACGCCGAGGATGGCGTAGTATTCGGCGCCGGGGGTGGTGTTGCGTAGCGGGCGGGGATTGGGGCGTGGTCCTTGGTGCGGCCCCCGCTGCCGGTCGCCGGTGCCGCTCCGGGCCTCCCGTCGTGGCGGCGGCTCGCGGCGCTCGGCGAAGCTGCGTTCGGCGCGCACCAGCTCCTCCAAACGTTGAAATTCGGCGTGGTCGAAACGCAGCCGGTCGCGGACGGTGCCGAGCAGCCGTTGACCGGCCGGTGCCAGGGTGCCGTCGGCGTAGCCGATCTCCAGCAGGGTCTCCAGCAGCAGGCGGTCGAGCCCCTGGTTGTTCACCTCCCGCTTGAAACGGGTGAGGGTGCGCTCCACCGGGTAGCGGGGGCTCTTGCCGTCGGTAAAGCGGGCGATGGCCTCCCGTCTGCGCTCACCATCGAGTCCCATGCGGTCCATCACCCGGCCGGCCACCGCGATGTCCCGCTCGCTGACCCGTCCCTTGGACTTGGCCAGGTGGCCCATCAGGCCGAAGGTGATATTGAAGAAGAGTTCCTGGGTGCGTTCACGGCGCTCGGCGTGACCGCGGAAAAAAGTGGAGAGGCGGCTGTCGCCCAGCGGCGTGTGGCGGTCCAGGTAGTGGCCCAGCGCGATTCCCACCAGCGCGCCCGGGGCCTGGCCGACGAGAAACCCAAGGCCGCCACCGATGAGTTTGCCCCACCAGTTCATCAGCCCCCGTCCATTGGCCGCGTAGAGGTCGTACATGGCAAATATTCAACCAAATTCCGGCGGATCCCGCAATCGGACACTATCCGTTGTGTTTTCCCGATATCAAGCCACAAGCGGTTGTATGACAGCGATATTTCAACAGGGTTCCTCCGGTGCCGTCCCGGAGGGGGGGTGGAAAAGTCGCAGTTCACGCAAATTCCGTGAAAAATTAATGGTTTCTGTTGCATTTCGGGGGATTATTGACCAATATACCCATCATTCAGTCACCGGGAATCCGGCCGCCAGTGTAGCACCTGTCACACGGGCGCCACGCCGGACACCTCCCCTCCAACGGCACCCCTCATCATGATCAATCACACCTTCCCGTCGCTCTCGTTGCGCGGCCGGAATCTGCTTCCCATCATCCAGGGCGGAATGGGCGTCGGCGTCTCCGCCCACCAGTTGGCCGGCACGGTGGCGCGGGAGGGTGCCGTGGGTACCATCGCCAGCATCGACCTGCGGGTTCACCACCCGGATCTGATGGAGCGGACCCGGCGGGTGAAAGAGCGGGCGGTGATCGACGAGGCGAATTATGAGGCCCTCGACCGCGAGGTGCGTGCCGCCCGCGAGATCGCCGGTCCCGGCGGCTTCCTGGCGGTCAACGTGATGAAGGCGGTGGACCGCTTCCCGGAGCTGGTGAAGCAGGCCTGCGAGAGCGGTGCCAACGCCATCATCATGGGGGCCGGCCTTCCCTTCGAGCTGCCGGAGCTGACCAAGGGCTACCCCGACGTCGCGCTGATTCCGATCCTTTCCGAGGAGCGCGGGGTGCGCGCGGTGCTCAAGCGCTGGATGCGCAAGGGGGTGTTGCCCGATGCCATCGTGCTGGAGCATCCGCGCTACGCCGGCGGCCACCTCGGTGCGCCCAAGCCGGAGGATATCGACAACCCGAAGTTCGATTTCAAGCGGGTGTTGGCGGAGATCCCCAAGGTGTTCGAGCAGCTGAAGGTCGATCCGATCCCGCTGCTCCCCGCCGGTGGCATCAACTCCTTCCAGAAGATCAAGGATCTGTTCGGCATGGGGGCCTCCGGGGTGCAGATCGGCACTCCCTTTGCGGTGACCGAGGAGGGGGATGCCCACCCTACCTTCAAGAAGGTGCTGCTGGAGGCGAAACCGGAGGAGATCGTCACCTTCATGAGCACCGCCGGGCTGCCCGCCCGGGCGGTGCTTACCCCCTGGCTGAGAAAATATCTGGCCCGCGAGGAGACGGTGCGTTCCCGCGCGAACCCCGAGAAGGCGAAGTGCGCGGTGTGGTTCGAGTGTCTCAGCCACTGCGGCCTGAAGGACGGCAATTCGGAGGCGGGCCAGTTCTGCATCGACACCCAGCTGGAAGCGGCGGTCCACGGCAATCTGGAGAAGGGGCTGTTCTTCCGCGGCTCCGAACCGCTGCCGTTCGGTGATCAGCTGCGTTCGGTCCACGACCTGCTGGTGATGCTGCTCACCGGCAAGGATCCCGCTGCCGCATAGGATTCCGCTGCCGCGGAATCCTAATTGGTCGATGGGAAAATGGGGGCGCTTTGCGCCCCTTTTTTCGTCCTGTCGAAGAGCGCGATGACAGCGGGGTTGCGGATGCCGCGGCGCCGCAGAAGCCATAGGGCGTGCCGTGCGCGCCGTGCGGAAGGTGGCAGCGGCCCGTCCGATCGGCACCTCCCGTCTACGCTTACCCGTCACGTCGGCGCCCGTGGCTACCGCTCTATTGTCTGTCCCGCAGCCTCCTCGATTTCACCTGCGGTGCGCCGGTAAAGCCGGTGGGTGCGCCACAGGTTCCAGCCGTAGAACGCCGCGGTGGCGATCACCAGCGCCCCAGCCGGCCGGGCCAGCGGTACCGGCAGGATGGTCGCGGCGATCACCGTTGCCGTGGCTACGGCGTGGACCTTGAAATGGCGCCGCGCCGCCTGCTCGGAGATCACCTCCTTCATGTGTGGCACCTTCACCCCCACCGCCGCGCGACGGAAGGCGAGCGAGTTGAGGTGGAGCCACACCAGGAACGGTGCGATCTTGTAGCTCATGCCGCTGATCAGGGTCAGCGGCACCAGCGCCACCGCGGTGACGCCGAAGGCCATCTCCAGCCCTTCGACCCCGCCGAGATGGGCCGTGCCGAGCGCAATGGCGAGCAGCAGCAGCCCCATCCCGAGCCGCCAGAACCAGAGGGTGGCGTCCTCGATCTTCCGCTTGCGCCGCCGCTGGAGCGCAAGGGTGGCGACGGCAAAGGCCGCGAATCCCGCCGCCAGGGCGAGCAGCGCCGGCCACCGGAAGGGCGCGGTCGCCGGCACCAGGAGGGCGCAGAGAAACAGCGCCAGCGCGGTGAAGAGCCAGGGGGCCAGCGCCCGCTTCAGCCAGCGCGGATAGTCCGGCGTGATCTGGAACAGCGGCACCACCTGATAGGCCACGCCCACCACCAGCAGCCCGATCCAGCCGCCCACGCCCCAGGCGAGATGCCCGTCGGTGAGCTGACGGGCGAGCGGCAGCAGCCCGGCGTGGCCGGCGGCGAGGATCAGTCCGAGCGACAGCGCCACCGTCAGCGCCGCCAGCGCCAAGCCGATGGCCCAAACGGTGGCGTAGGCCGCCCGGGCGCGCGCCAGGGCGATGGTGGTGGCGAGCAGGAAGAGCGGCAGCGCTGCGGCGAGCAGACCGCTGCCGAGCAGGATGACGGTGGCGTCCGACTGGTGAAGCCCCCACGGCAGGAGCAGGGAGCCCGCGGTGAGCAGCGCATGGATCGCGCCTGCGGTGATCAGCGGACGGGGGATGGTGCTGCCGATCGCCACCGGCAGGAACTGGAGCAGGGCGCCACACATCGCCATCGCCAGCACGCCGAGGGTGATCAGGTGGGTCAGCGCCAGGGCGCCGGGGCCCCAGCGGCCGGTGAGGAGGGTCGGTCCCTCCACCGTCAGCGCCGCTCCTGCGGCCGCGAGAAACAGCGGCGCGGTGAGGAAGAAGCGCAGCGGCACCGAGAGGGGAGGTGACTGGTCGAGGGAGAGGTTGGCATGGGGGAGCATCGGGCGGGTGTCAGGTGTCAGGTGTCAGGTGTCAGGTGTCAGGTGTCAAGTGTCAAGTGTCAGGGGTTGGGGCATGGCGTCGGCGGCCGCCCGGGCGCCCTGCGGGTCGTCGCGGCGCCAGATGAAGACCTCGACGGCCTCGTCCCTCCCCGCGGGCAGGATGGTGCAGCGCAGGCCGCGGAGGGCGAGCTGTTCCTCCAGCAGGCAGGGGTGGCGGCGGTGGCGCAGGCGTAGATAATCGCCGGGCGTCAACGCTTCGGCGGCGTCGATGGCGCGGGTGAGCGGCTCCGGGGGCTCCAGGTCGCTGACATCGAGGGTCCGTTCCATCGCCCCTCACAGCCTCTTCATCCGTTCGATCACCTCCCCCTGGGTCTCGCCGAGGAGCTGCTCGGTCATCGGGTAGAGGATCTGCTCCTCCTTGAGGTTGTGCTGCTGCATCAGCATCAGCAGGGTCTCGGCCGCCCCCAGGTAGAGGGCGCCGTCCATCCCGCTTGCCCCCTGCGCCATCTCCTCCATCAACCCCCGCATCTGACGGTGCTCGTAGCGCATCATCTCGGTGGGTCCGCCGCCGTTGCCGCTGGCCTCCTCAAAGCTGGGAAAGAGGACCTCCTCCTCCATCGCGAAGTGGTGGAGGGTGGCCTCGCGAAAGGCGGAGAAGGCAACGCCGGCGTCGTCCCAGCGCTGGTCGCTGACCGCCTCCTCGGCGGTGGCGAAGAGCGCGTCGCAGCGCTGGTGGTCGTCATGCATCATCGGGCTGATCCGGGTCATGGGGGGCGTCTCGTCGGGGAGAGTGAGGGGGCTCGTTGGGTGGAAGCCGCCAAGGTTCGCGTGAACTTCGGGGGCGGCATGGGCTATTCTGCAACGACGTGACGGGTCCGCCTTGATGCCGGTCAACTGGCACCACCCGGCGGGGAGGCATACTGAAAGACAACCGGATGAGGGGCGGCGTGAGCGAAACGGTGGACCTGTCGGCGATCCTGGGGCGCATCCCCCTGTTCCGTGAGTTGGACGACGGGCAGCGGGAGCGGGTCGCCCGTGGCTGCCGCTTCCTGAAGGCAGCCCGCGGGGAGACGGTGGTCCACCGCGGCGAGCCGCCGGACGGCTTCTACTACCTCATCCAGGGGCGGGTGAAGCTGGTGCTCACCTCCCCCCTGGGGGCGGAAAAGGTGGTGGAGATCGTCCGCGATGGCGAGACCTTCGGCGAGGCGGTGATGTTCATCGATCGCCCCTACCCGGTAAGCGCCCAGGCGACCGAGGCCTGCCACCTGGTCTACCTCTCCCGTGAGGCGATCCTCGAGGATCTGGAGCGGGAACCCGGACTCGCCCGCCGGATGCTCGCCGGACTGAGCGCCAGGCTTCACGGGATCATCCGCGACGTGGAGGTCTACAGCCTCTACTCCGCGGTGCAGCGGGTGATCGGCTATCTGATCTACGAGGCGGAGGAGCGGCGGGCCTCCGGCGGTGCCTGTACGCTGGAGCTGCCGGTGGCCAAGGCGGTGATCGCTTCTCGCCTCAATCTCACCCCGGAGACCCTGTCGCGGGTGTTCCACGAACTGAGCGAAAAGGGCCTGATCCGGGTCCACGGCCGCGAGGTGGAGCTGGTCGACATCGAGCGGCTGCGTGGCTACGGCCAGTGAGCCAAGCCCTGCCAGCCCCCTGGTTCGCCCCGCTGCTGGTCCTGCTGCTGTTCGCCGTCGCCCTGGGGCTGCCCGCCCTCCTCCCGCTGGCTGCGGCCGCCCACCTCCACTTGATGTTGGCGGTGGGGGTGCTGCCGCTGATCCTCGCCGCCATGGGCCACTTCACCCCGGTGCTGACCCGGGGCGCCCCGCCGCCCCGTTGGCTTGGCGGGCTGCCGTTGATGGTGGCGGCAGGCGGCGCGGCGGTGTCCGCCTTTCTCCAATGGGGGCGGCCTCCGCTGGTGCTGGCGGGGGCCCTGGCGGTGGTTGCGGTAGCGGTGCAGGGGGGCTGGATGGTGGGGCGTGCCCGCGCCGCCTTCGCTCCGCCCCACCCCGGGCTGGCCTGGTACCTGGCAGCCCTCGGTTGCCTGTCGGCGGCGCTGGCGGCGGTCCTCCTGGCGGCGTGGCGGCCGGAGTGGTGGGTGCCGCTGCGCCGCCTCCATCTCCATCTCAATCTGCTCGGCTTCGTCGGTCTCACCGCCGTCGGTACCCTCTGGGTGCTGCTGCCGACGGTGGCCGGTTATGCGGAGCCGGCGGCAGGGGAGCGGTTGCGCCGGGACCTGCCGTGGGCCCTCGGCGGGACGTTGCTGGTCGCCGTCGGTGCGGCCCTCTGGTGGCCGGCGGCGGTGGTCGGCGGGGTCGCCTGGCTGTGGGGGCTGGGACGGTTGGTGGCGCCGCTGCTGGGGCGTCGCCGCGCCGCGGTGTGGTCGGCGCCAGGGGCCTCCCGCGCCCTTGCCCTGGCCGCCCTCGGGCTGGGCCTGCTGCTGGTTCAGGGGCTGCTCCACGGTGTTGCGCTGGTCGCCGCCCCGTCGCCGCTCGTCTTCGTCCTCCTCTTCCTGCTGCCGTTGGTCAGTGGTGCCGCTGCCCATCTGATTCCCCTGTGGCGTTGGCCAGGGCCGCCCACCGCCCGGCGGGAGGCGGTCCACCGGCGCCTCGCTCGCGGCCACGCCACCCGCGGCGCGCTGTTCATGCTCTGCGGCGTCGCCGCGCTGGCGGGGGTCGCAGCGGCGCCCTATCTGGCCGCGTTGGTCGTGTTCCAGTTCGTACTCCAGGTGATTTTCGCGCTGTTCGCCGATCCATAGGGCGTGCCGTGCGCGGCGTGTCGAACGGGACCGCGGCGGCGTGTGCGGCACGTCCTACGCGAACGGAAAGGGGGTGCGGGTGACGGCGGCGGCGACGATGTAGCCGTAACAGAGCAGGGCGGCGGCGAGGGCGGTCAGCCGGAGCCGGCGGGTGCGACCCCGCTTGAGGGCGATGCCGCCGAGGACGATGTAGCCGAGGAGTGCGGCCAGCTTGGCAGTGAGCCATGGGGTGACCAGCGGATACTGGCCGAGGCGGCTGGCCATCCATACCGCACTGCCCAGCAGCAGGGTGTCGTTGAGGTGGGGCAGGGTGCGGGTGACGCGGTGGTGGAGCCATGCCGAGTCGCGGGCCATCCACCAGCCGCGCAGCAGGAAACCGAGACCGCTGAGTGCGGCGCAGGTGATGTGGATGTCGCGCAGTAACAGGTAGTTCATGGCGGGGAGATACCTTGAGGCCGCCCGGCGCGCGCTCCCTTGATCCGCATCAACTCGCCGGGGGTATACCCGCGGGGGGCGGCAGGCTAAGCTAGCGCGCTCTGTAACATTGTGACGGAAGCGGTAGCGCGCTTTCGGCGATAGTGGTGCCATGAGTCGAGGCCGAGGCGGGCGTGCCGCCAACCAGTTGCGCATCATCGGCGGTCGCTGGCGGGGGCGCAAGCTCGCCTTTCCCGACCTGCCGGGGCTGCGTCCCACCGGGGACCGGGTTCGCGAGACGCTGTTCAACTGGCTCGCGCCGATCATCGAGGGGAGCCGCTGTCTCGATCTGTTCGCCGGTAGCGGCGCCCTCGGCCTGGAGGCCGCCTCCCGCGGCGCGGCCCGGGTGGTGATGGTGGATCGGGCGGTCGTCGTGGTTCGCCGGTTGGAGGCCCATCGCGCGCTGCTCGGGGCGGAGGCGGTGGAGCCGTTGGCGATGGAGGCGCAGGCCTTCCTCGCGCGGCCTCCCGAACCGTTTCAGGTGGTGTTTCTCGATCCGCCCTTCGGTGCGGGGCTGCTGGAGCCGAGTTGCCGGGCGTTGGCCGCCGGCGGTTGGCTGGCGCCGGGGGCGATGGTCTACCTTGAATGTGAGCGCGCCCTGGGCGAGCCGCGGCTCCCCGAGGGGTGGCGTCTCCATCGCGCCAAGCAGGCCGGCGAGGTGGCCTATTTTCTGGCGATCGCTCCATGAGTACCCACCGATGAACGCCACCAGTGAGACCGTTGCCGTCTATCCCGGCACCTTCGATCCGATCACCAACGGCCACAGCGACGTCATCGGCCGCGCCGCCGGCCTGTTCGACCGGGTCATCGTGGCGGTGGCCGCCGCGGGCGGGGCGAAGAACCCCGCCTTCGGTCTGGAGACGCGGCTGGAGTTGGCGCGTCTGGCCCTGGCCCGCTGGGAGAACGTCGAGGTGCGCGGTTTCGATACCCTGCTGGTGGAGTTTGCCCGTCAGACCGGGGCGCGGGTGCTGCTGCGCGGGCTGCGCGCGGTGTCCGATTTCGAGTACGAGTTTCAACTCTCCGGCATGAACCGGGCGCTCGCCCCGGAGCTGGAGACCCTGTTTCTGCCCACCACCGAGCGCTATGCCTACCTCTCCTCCAGTCTGGTGCGGCAGGTGGCGGCGCTGGGCGGGGACATCGGCGCCTTCGTCCACCCCGCGGTGGCGACGGCCCTCGCTGACAGATTCGGCACCAATTCCGTATAATTACCCGCTTTCTCGCGACTAGGAGTTTTGACCATGGCCCTGATGATTACCGACGAGTGCATCAACTGCGACGTGTGCGAACCGGAGTGCCCCAACGGCGCCATCTCGCAGGGTGATGAGATCTATGTGATCGATCCCAACCTCTGCACCGAGTGCGTCGGTCACTACGACGAGCCGCAGTGTGTAGAGGTCTGCCCGGTGGACTGCATCCCCAAGGATCCCGACCACGAAGAGACGGCCGACGAGCTGCAGGCCAAGTACGAGCGGCTCACCGCCCAGGGCTGATGCTCCGGGGTTGATAGCGCGGTGTCGATCGACGATACTTCGCGCCCTTCGATTTTGGCTATGTAGCTCAGCTGGTTAGAGCACATCACTCATAATGATGGGGTCCCCTGTTCGAATCAGGGCATAGCCACCATGTGCAAGAGGGCCTGTCTCCGTGACAGGCCCTTTTTTTGTCCGGCGGTTGCGATCGCCCTCGAAAAAAGGGATTTACGGTGATATACGTAGGCGGTTCAGCCCGCGGTCTCCCTTCCTGTCCGCGGTCCGGATGAACCTATGGATCGCCACCATCTAAATTTTCTGCCTTTCCTGGACTATCTCTGCGTCCTCCTTACCGGATATCTCGCCTATGTCGTGCGGGCTGGTGACGGTGTGTTGGATAACCGCTATCTGCTGGTGATCCTGGTCGCCGGCTTCATTACCATCAGTCTGTTCAGCCTCACCCGGGTCTATCTCTTCTCCGAGGCGAGGTTGGCGGGGGTCGTGCGCCAGTTGTTTTTGCCCCTGCTGCTGGTGGGGTTGGTGGTCGCCGGGCTGGGTTATCTCAGTAAGTCTTCCGAACACTACTCGCGGATCTGGGCAGCCCTCTGGTTCGCGCTCTGCTTCGTGGCGATGGTCGGAGGGCGCCTCTGGCTGGTCCACCTGGGGCGCTCGGAGCGGCTGCGCTACTGGTTGGCGCGACGGGCGGTGCTGGTCGGCGAGGCGGCGGACGTGGTTGCGCTCTACCTTGAGCTGGAGCGGCGCCGGACGCCATGGCTGATGGTTTCGGGGGTGTTTGTCCCGGCGGGCGAGATGCCCTCCGGTCTGCCGAAAGGGGTGGCGGTAGGTACCGTCGACGAGTTGTTGCACTGGTCCAAGGGGCGGTCGGTGGACGACGTGGTGGTGGTGCCTCCCGGCGGCGAGGGGTGTGTGCGGGCGATCGCCTGGCTGAACGACCTGCGCCTGATTCCCGCCAATCTCCACGTCGGCCCGATGGCGTTGTTCGAGGTTTACCCCGAGGCCAAGCGGATCGACATCGCCGGCATGCCGTTGATCACCGCCGTGCGCCATCCCCTCACCTCGATCAACCGGGTGGTGAAGATGGGGGTCGACCTGCTGTTGGTGACCGCGCTGTTGATCCCGGCGCTACCGCTGATGGGGCTGATCGCCGTGGCCATCCGTATCGACTCGCGGGGGCCGGCGCTGTTTCAGCAGCAGCGCTACGGTTTCCGCAACGAGGTGTTCACCGTGTACAAGTTCCGCACCATGAGCCACGGCGTCGCGGACGATCCCGATCTGCCCCAGGCGAGGCGTGGCGATCCGCGGGTGACCCGCCTCGGGCGGCTGTTGCGCCGCTTCAGCCTCGATGAACTGCCACAGCTCTTCAACGTGCTCAACGGCAGCATGTCGCTGGTCGGGCCCCGCCCCCATGCGGTGCCCCACAACGACAAGTACGCCGGGCTGCTCGATCGCTACCTGGAGCGCCACAACGTCAAACCCGGCATCACCGGCTGGGCCCAGGTCAACGGCCATCGCGGCGAGACCGATACGGTGGAAAAGATGCGCCGCCGGGTGGAGTTCGACCTCTACTACGTCAAGAACTGGTCGCCGCTGCTCGATCTGGAGATCATCATGCGGACCGTGCTGGTCGTGCTCTCCGGGCGCAACGCGTA
>NZ_BAAHXB010000158.1:0-10449 GCF_054657215.1 Endothiovibrio diazotrophicus | reverse complement strand
ATCGGCGAATTGCTGAAGCAGATTGCCAACCTGGAGGCAGTACGGAGCGACTTCGGCGATAAAGTGGTGAACGATAAACTGGCGCCACTCCAGAAGGAGTTGCAACGGTGCCGGATGGAGATCGGAGAACTTCACGTCGATGGCGACTTCGTCGCCGGCGACAAACGGGTGGAGGTGACGGTCAACGGCGTTTACGAGGGGCGCGGCCCGGTCCCCGTGGAGCGGATCCCCGAAGTCTACGCCGCGATCATCGCCGCCCGCTGCGGCCGGCTCCCGTTGGGCGGGGTGGACCTGGAGGCGAGTGATCCCACCAGCGAGCGGGCAGCGCTGACCCTGGAGGGGGTCTATATCGGGCTCGATACCACTCGCCGGGTGGCGTTGACCAAAGAGGAAGTGGAGCGGCGCAAGGAGGGTGATAGAGTCGTTCTCGAAAAGGATCGCGTGGTGAGCGCGTTGGAGGCGGTCGCCGACAACCGTGTATTGGTCCTGCTAGGTGACCCCGGCTCGGGCAAGTCCACCTTCCTCAACCGTCTTGCCCTTGCCCTGGTCCACCAGGACGCCCCCGAGGGGTGGCCGGCGGCCCTCGACGGCCTCGCCCCCCTGCCGCTGGTGCTGCGCGATTTCGCCCTCTGGCTCGACGACCGGAAAGGGCACCCGGAGGCCAGCCCCAACCTCCTCTGGCGCTTCGTCGAGCACGACCTCGCCGCCCGCAACGCCCCCTTCGTCGCCGACTGGCTGCTCGGCCTGCTGGAGGAGGGGCGGGTGCTGCTGCTGGTGGACGGACTCGACGAGGTACCGGGGGCGCAGGCCGCCCTGGTCAAGGCGACCCTGCTCGCCTTCGAGGAGCGCTACGCCCGCAACCGCTTCCTGGTGAGCTGCCGGGTGCTTGCCTTCCAGCAGCCCCAATGGGCGCTGCCAAAAAACCGCTTTCCCGATTTCGAACTGGCCCCCTTCGACGATGCGAAGATCCGCCAATTCATCACCCACTGGTACGCCGAGGTGGCCCGCCGCTGGGGGATCGCCGCGGCGCAGGCCGAACGGCTTGCCGACAAGCTGCTCCACCACGCCCTCCAGCGCCCGGAGCTGGCGGGGCTCGCCGCCAACCCCCTACTGCTCACGGTGATGGCGGTGGTCCACACCCACCGCAATGAACTCCCCGAGGAGCGGGCGCCTCTCTACGAGGAAGCGGTGGAGGTGCTGCTCCACCACTGGGAGCGGACCAAGGCACAGCGCCACGGCGGCGAGTCGCGGCTGTTGGCCCAGTTGGCCGAGGGCGGGGTGAGCCGCAACGACCTGCGCGACCTGCTGGAGGAACTCGCCTGGACGGCCCACGAGCGGGGCGGCGGCGACGAGGGGGTGACCGGCATCCCCGAGGCCGAGCTGCGCGACGGCCTCGCCCGGCTCCACCGCGGCCACGACGCCCGGCTGTGGGCCGCCGCGGTAGTGGAGACCCTGCGGCTGCGCGCCGGGCTGCTGCTGGAGCGGGAGGGGGGCGTCTTCACCTTCCCCCACCGCAGCTTCCAGGAGTACCTGGCCGGCCTGCGGCTGGTGCGCCGCGGGGAGTTCGCCCGCGAGGCTCGGGCGCTGGCCCGCCAGGGGGCCTTCTGGCGGGAGGTGATCCTGTGGGCGGTGGGGGCGCTGGCCCACGGCCAGCGCCAGCCGGAGCCGGCCCTGCTGCTGGCCGACGGACTCTGCCCGGCGGATGCCGCCGATGAGGACGCCGCCTGGCGCGACGCCTGGCTTGCCGGCGAGGTGCTGCTGGAGGTGGGGCGGGGCCGGGTGGCGCGGGACTATCCGGCGCGGCTGAAACAGGTCACCCACCGTTTGGTCGCACTGGTGGAACAGGGCCGACTCTCCCCCCGCGAGCGAGCCGATGCCGCCGACGTGCTGGGGCAACTGGGTGATCCCCGGCTAGGGGTGACCACGCTGGAGGTAGCGGGTGTGACCCTCCCTGACATCGCCTGGGTGACGATCCCCGCAGGTCCCTTCGTCATGGGGAGTCGGGACGACGACCCGGAGGCCAATGACGACGAAAAGGGCAACCCGCCGGCCCTGTTGATGCCTTACCCCTACCGTATCTCCCGCTATCCAGTTACCGTGGCCCAATACGCTCCTTTCGTCGACGACAATGGGTATGAGAAGCCCCGTTGGTGGGCATGGAGTGAGTTGGCGGAGGGGTGGCGGCGTAATAACCGCCGGAAGGCCCCAAACGGTTGGGGGCAGCAGACTGTCCACCCCAATCGACCTGTGGTTGATGTCACGTGGTTCGAGGCGAACGCCTTTGCTCACTGGTTGACCGAGCGGTTGCATACCACCGGCCTTTTGTTCGACGGGGAGGTGGTTCGCCTTCCCAGCGAGGCGGAGTGGGAATGCGCCGCCCGTGGTAGTAGGGCGCGCCGCTACCCTTGGGGCGGAGAAGCTTGGGACCCGCTACGGGCCAATATCGATCAATCCGAACTGGATCGCCCGACCGCGGTGGGGACCTTTCCATTGGGAGGTACGCCTGATGAAGAGGCGGGGGCGCTCCACGATCTCGCGGGTAATGTCTGGGAGTGGTGTCGAACACGCTACCAGCCCTACCCCTACACACCCAGCAAGGGCGGATGCAACAACCCGGTAGGACGCGAGGACCTCGTATTGCGTGGTGGTTCCTGGATTGACGATGAGAAATATGTGCGTTGCTCGTCACGTATCGGGTTTCAACCTGATGTTGAGTTCATCGATTTCGGTTTTCGAATGGTTGTCTCCCCGACGGATTCAGTCTACTGAGCCGCTGAGTCCTGACTGCTGACTACTGAATTCAACGCGGGTGGGAGCCCCCCATGGCAAGGCGATACGACAACCTCTGGCCGGAGACCACCGACTTCGGCAACCTCTGGGAGGCCTACCGCAAAACGGCGCGGGTGAGCCTCCCTTGTAGGAGCGGCCCCTAGGCCGCGATGGCGCCGCTACGGTCCACTCCCGCCAGCGTCTTCGAGCCCCGACGCCGAATCCCCGGCCCGCGCCGGACCCACGGGGTGGAGGCTCTGTTGGAGCAGCGGGGGTGGCGGAAAGGGCGCCCGGCTTACGCATCCTGCTCACGCCAAGTACCTACATCCCTGTAGGCAATCGCGGCCTAGGGGCCGCTCCTACAGGGGGGGCGGGAGTGAGGGGGGAGCGGCACGTTGGGCTTCGCTATCGCTCTACCCCCTGCGGTATCCGTGAGAGAAGGAGAGGAAGAGATGACCAGATGGATCGGCTTGGTGGTGGTGATCGGGATCGGCGCGCTGGCGTGGACGGTCGATGCCTGGGCGCCGGGGTTGCTGGCCTTTCTCGATGCGGAGGGGAGCCGGATCAAGTCGCTGCAATCGCTGCTGCAACTCGCCTTGTGGGTGGCGGAGGCGCTCGTGTTGTTGCTTCTCTATTTTCGTTCTACCCGAAAGCAAGAAGAGGGATCGGGCCCCGTCGATACTGGCGGTGGCGCCTATTTCAACGGGCCGGTGAAGGTGAAGGGCGATTTCGTCAACGGCGACAAGATCGTCACGGGCGGGACGGTCGAGGGAAAAGGGAAGGCAGAGGATGAGTGATCGCGGCGCGAGACTGACCGGCTACACCGGCATCAAGGGGGATTTCGTCAACGGCGACGCCTACACCATCGAACAGCTGGTGATCCATATCCACCCCGACGGCGGCACGCCGAAGCTGGACGAGGAGGCGCTGCAGGCGCTGCGCCGCGACTACCTCGACTACCTGGCGAGCGGCTTCCGCCACCTCGACTTCAAGGGGATCAATATCCCGGAGATGGTGGCCAACGCCAGCGGGCTGGAGCTGGAGGCGGTCTACGTGCCGGTGCGGGCGCGGCGCGAGCTGCCGGAGGGGGAGACCTGGCAGCGCATCGCCGGGCGGGACTGGCTGGGCGACGAGGCGGCGGAGGCGTTGCGGGAGGCGCGGGCGGAGGCGGAGGAGGGCACCGTGGAGGCGGCGCTGGAACGCCACGCCGCCCTGGTGGTGCTGGGCGATCCGGGCAGCGGCAAGTCGACGCTGATGAAGCGCCTCGCCCTGGGGCTGGCGGAGCGGGCCGAGGGGCCGCTGCCGATCCTGATCCCCCTCAACGCCTACGGCAAGGCGCTGGAGCGGGACTCCCTCAGCCTCAATGCCTTCCTCGCCGCCTACTACCGGGAGCGCCAGGGGCGGCTGGCGCGGCTCGACGAGCTGTTCCACGCCGCGCTGGCGCAGGGGCGGGCGGTGGTGCTGCTCGACGGCCTCGACGAGGTGGGGGAGAACCGCGGCGAGCTGGTGGCGCGGGTGGAGGCGTTCCTGCGCGCCCATCTCCCGGAGCGCGAGGGGAAGGGGACGGGCGGCAACCGGCTGGTGGTGACCAGCCGCTTCGTCGGCTACCGCGAACACCCGTTGAACAGCGCCCGCTGGGCCACCTATGCGCTGGTCGACTGGGACCGGGAGCGGATCGCCGCCTTCGTCGAGCGCTTCACCCTCGCCGCCGAACGGGCCTGGGGCAAGGACAAGGAGGCGGCGGCCATCGCCGCCGACGCCGAGCGGGAGCGGAGCGAGCTGCTGGCGGCGGTGACCGCCCACGACGGCATCGCCCGGCTGGCGGGCAACCCGCTGCTGCTCACCATCCTCGCCCTGATCAAGCGCCAGGGGGTGACCCTGCCCCACCGCCGGGTGGAGCTCTACCGCCTCTACCTGGAGACCCTGCTCAACACCTGGCACCGGGCGCGCGGCGTCGACGGCGCCCCGGTGGGGCCGGAGATCGACCCGATCCCCACCCAGCGGCTGCTGGCCAAGCTGGCGCTCCACCTGCGCGACCACAATCCCCGCTCCGGGCTGATCGGCGAGGAGGCGCTGCACGACTTTCTTGAGGCGTACTTCAAGGAAGAGGAGGGGCTCAACGGGCGGGAGGCGCGGGAGGAGGTGCGCGGCTTCCTCGCCTCGGTGCGCCGTTACTCCAACCTGCTGCTGGAGCGCGGGCGGGGGCAGTACGGCTTCATCCACCTCACCTTCGAAGAGTATCTGGCCGGGTTCGGCCTCAGCCTGCTGAAGGACAAACCGCTGCTGGAGCGGATCATGGCGGCCCTTGACGACCCACGCTGGCACGAGAGCCTGCAACTGGCGCTGGGGGTGATTGCGGTGGTGAAGATGGATCAGGAGCGGGTGGCCGAGCTGCTCACCACCCTGGCCGAGGGGCAGGCGGAGGGGGCTGCGCGGGGGCTCGACGTGCTGCTTGCCGGGCGGGTGCTGGCCGACCTGGGTGCGGGGGCGGTGGGGCGCCGGGCGGCGGCGCGGGTCGGGGAGGCGCTGGAGCGGTGCATGCAGACGCGGGAGCTGCCGAACAAACCGCGGCGCGAGGCGGGGCTGCTGCTGGGCGAGATCGGCCGGCTGCCCGAGGACCTGGACCGGTTCCTGCCGGTGCCCGCCGGTCCCTTCCCCTACGGGGATAAAAAAGAGGAGCGATGCATCGAGACCCCCTACTGGATCGCCAAGTATCCGGTGACCAATGCCCAGTATCGCCGCTTCATGGAGGCTGGCGGTTATGAGGAGCGCCGTTGGTGGAGCAAGGAGGGGTGGCGCTGGCGGGAAAAGGAGGGGCTTACCGCGCCTCGTTTCTGGTGGGAGTCCGAATTGGCCAACCCCGCCTCGCCGGTGGTGGGGGTGAGCCGTTTTGAGGCCCAGGCCTACGCCCGCTGGCTGGAGGGGGAGGTAGGCGCGGCGCCCGAACGCTTCGCCTTGCCGGAGGCGGCGTGGCGGGTGCGGCTGCCCAGCGAGGAGGAGTGGGAGCGGGCGGCCCGTGGCGACGACGGCCGGGAGTACCCGTGGGGGGATGGGTTCGAGGGGTGGCGGGCCAATACGCGGGAGGGGGAGGCGGGGGGAACCAGCGCGGTTCACGCCTTCCCCGGCGGCGAGAGTCCGGTGGGGGCGCGGGAGATGGCCGGCAACGTCTGGGAGTGGACCGCCTCGGATGAAGAGGGGCGAGGCGTGTTGCGCGGTGGTTCCTGGCTCTACTTTGAGTGGTATGCGCGTTGCGCGCCCCGCAACAGGCTTCGTCCCGGCGTCAGGGACGACTACGTGGGTTTTCGAGTGGTTGTCTCCCCGGCGGATTCGGTCTGCTGAGCCGCTGAGTCCTGACTGCTGATTGCCGAGTTCAATGCGGGTGGGAGGGGCCACGCGGCAAGGCGTTACGATCCTCTCTGGCCGGAGATCACCGGTTTCGGCAACCCGCTGGAGGTGTAGCGCAAGGTGGTGGAGGGAGCGCAGGCGGGCCTCTCCTGTGGGAGCGGCCCCTAGGAGCCTGTCGGGCTATGGATGAATCGGCCGCGAAAGCGGGATGACGGCACCGCTTTTCCGAAAATCCTCGTCAAATAGCTCACTATTCTCCTCGAATTTTCGAAAAATCGGCACCGCCCTCCCGCTCCCGCGACTCGATCCCCCATAGCCCGATAGGCTCCTAGGCCGCGATTGCCTACAGGGATGTAGGTACTTGGCGTGAGCAGGATGCGTAAGCCGGGCGCCCTTCCCGTTGCCCCCGCCGCTCTCTTTGAACCGCTGTCTTGTCGGTCCGCTGCGGCGGTGGGGCTTTTTGCGCCGCGGCTCGGAGATACTGGCGGGAGTGGGGCGTGGCGGCGCCATCGCGGCCTGGGGGCCGCTCCTACAGGTGGGGTTTGGAGCGATCGGTACCCACGGTGATCTGTCTTCTCGTTCCCACGCTCCGCGTGGGAACGTCTTTCTTTGACGCTCCGCGTCATGTCGGACGAAGGCACGGCGCGTCAATTTCGCGCAACCGTCGGGACGCGGAGCGTCCAAGGCCGTGGGTTACGACGCGGAGCGTCGTAACCAGGGGGCGGGGTGGGGGATGGTTCAGTGGATGGACAGAGTTGAAAATGTCTACAATCAGAAGACAATTTTACCATCCATCCCAGGGGGCGAACGATGAAGGCGAGCGTAGTCGATCTGCGATACAGGACCGCCGAGATCCTCAAGGCGCTGGAACGCAACGAGCCGGTCACCGTGCTCTACCACGGGCGGGTGAAGGGGGTGATCCATCCGGCCGGGGAGCGGTGCGCGGGGAAGGTGAAGGAGCACCCGTTCTTCGGCATGTATGCCGAAGCCGAAGAGACGGTGCTGGAGGAGTTGGAGCGGCTGCGGGGGCCGCGTCATGCTCTTTGATACCGATATCCTGATCTGGGTCCAACGGGGCAACGACAAGGCGGCGCGGCTGATCGAGCGGGCCGATGCCCGTTACCTCTCGATCCAGAGCTACATGGAGCTGCTGCAAGGGGCGCGCAACAAGGCCCAGCACAAGCTCATCAAGGCGTTCATCGCCGATTTCGCTTTCACCATCCTCCCGCTCGGCGAGAACATCGGTCATCGTGCCCTGATCTACGTGGAGGAGTACGCACTCTCCTCGGGGATGCGGGCGGGTGATGCGCTGATCGCCGCGACCGCGGTGGAGCACAACCTGACGTTGGTCTCCAGCAACGCCAAGCATTTCAGGGTGGTGAAGGAGTTGGGGCTCAAGGTCTTTCGGCCTTAGGGCTCGCGAAAGAACAACTTCCCGTTTTGGGGCGTCGAGACGCCCCTCCGGCAAGGCAGATTCGTTCGGCGCGGCGCCCGCGGGACGCCCTATAGGCGAGCGGGGGCGCTCGCTTCCGCTCTCTCCGTGCCCTTTGTGTCTCTTTTCTCTGTGCACTCTGTGTTAGAGAAAACGTCAATCAGAGTGACGATTCGTGCGGTTGGCATGGCTTATCCGGCCGCAATCGACAATCATCGCGTGCATCGAATGGCGCATCCTCGATCAATCCACCCGCCCATCGTAGCATCGCCTACCTCCCGTGCTTGTGAGAAGAGGGGGGATCAGCAAAAATGAATCGGACATCTGTCCATGTGATCCTCGCGACGTTTGCGCATCTCCTTAACCCTGCCCCACTGAAAAGCGAAGAGCACCGTCATGGCCACCACGACACCCCCCCTATTCGGTCGTTTCCTCATCGAGCATGGATTCGTCACCCAGGAACAGATGCTCGCTGCATTGGCTTGCCAGGAGTCCAACACACCGAGGGCCGAGGCCATCGCGGATCGCATGGGCATCCTCTCCACCGAGAAGACCTACCGAATCCGCACCATTCAGCGCACCAGCGGCCTGGGCTTTCTGGAATCGGCCTCGTTGGCGGGGATCTTGTCGGCCGAGCAGCTGCAAACCATTCGCTATGAGATCTTTGTCAAAAGACCGCGCCTCGGGACGATGCTGGTGCAACTCGGCTACCTCAGCGAAACGGATCTCGATAAGGCGGCCGGCCTGTTCCAAACCAACCGGGCCGGCATCGCCCAAATTCGATCCAACCTCCAGAAAATAGGTGTGTTCCGGGACGTCGACGCCGACGCGCTGAACGCCCTCGTCCAGTTCACCGAATGCGTCGAAGTTCCGGCCGAATCGAAGATCGTCGAGGAGGGTTCTTCAGCGCGGGACATCTGGGGCGTCATCCAGGGTTATCTTCGCGTGATGCACCGCAAGACTCCGCGAACACAAGACAACCGTGAGGAAGGGGAGGTCTTCGATATCACCGGCGACTCGGTCTACGTCTCGGAACTCGGCACGGGCGACCTTTTCGGCGAGGTCGCCCTCTTCGAGGGAGGGTGGCGTTCCGCTACGGTGATTGCCGAATGCGAAGCGACGCTGCTGCGCATCGAAGCCGATGGCTTGCGCGACTGGGTGCGCATTCACCCCGTTTCAGCCCAGCCGCTCCTGCTGAACATCATCCAGACATTGACCACGCGCCAGCGTCAACTCGTACTCGGGCTCGTCGAGGCGCGTGAACCGCCGAAGCCGCAACAGGACGTCGACTCGATTCTCGAAGACTCTTCGGTCAACAACATCCCGGGGTAGCCGATCGGACGTAGTGGCGAGTTGAACGCCCACTCCAATCCGTCTCGGGGCCAGCCCACCCGAGAGGATATCCCGGGGGAGTGTTCTGCGCCGGGACGCTCGGCTACTTCGCCGCGGGAATGGGGAATTGCGGTTTGTATCCGAGCGGAAGGCGGTTTCGTTCGGCACGGCGCCCGCGGGACGCCCTATAGGCGAGCGGGGACGCTCGCTTTCATTCACTCCGTGCCCGCTGTGCCTCTACGGGCTATCGCGCTTCGGCGGTGGTGATGACCACCCACCAACCGGTGTCGGCGAGGCGCATGGCCGACGCGCTGTGCTCGCCGTCGCGCACCTGGAGGACGTCGCCGTTCGCCATCCCCGCTTGGCCGATCAACCGTTCGCTCAGGCGGTTGAGCCAGGGGGCACGGGTGGAAACCTGCCCTGTCCCGTCTTCGACCCGGGTGCGATAGTGCAGTACCGCACGGCCGGCTTGCTGGTTGACCCGCTCCAGTTCCTCGCGCAGGGCCGGATCGCTGACGCCGATGAGCAGCCCGTCGGCGTCGGTGAGGTAGGCGATGCCGCCGGAGCCGGCGGCCAAGCGCTGAAGGACACGGCCGGAGAGCTGGTCGAGGGTGATGTCGTGGGAGGCGACCCCGATCGGCTGCTCGCCATTGAAGGCGGGAGAGGAGACGGTGACCATCATGCCGGCTCCCGCGAGATCGAGGTAGGGCGCGGTCCAGCCCGCCTTGCGCCCGCTGAAATCGGCGGCGGTGTAGAAGATCTGATCGGTCGGTGGGTAATTGTTGACCGCCTCCTCCAAGGTGAGGAACGGGTAGATCATCATCGCGCCGTCGGCGCTGGTGAGGTAGGCCCAGGAGTAGTCGAAGGTGTGGTAGGCCGCACGTACGACCGGGGTCAGCGTCTTGAAATTCTGTAGCTGAAGCCGCTGGGCGGTGGTGGGTTCGCCTTCACCGTAGGCGAAATAGGCGGCCTGCGGCGCCTGGAATGCCGGCTCGGGCACGTCGCCCCAGGTGTTCAACTGGAAGGTGTGGCGTAGCTGGCGCCCCGCGGCGGGAGCGGGTGGCTCATCGCTCGTGCTCGACCGATAGAGCCGTTCGTATTCGTGGGCCACCGCCTCGGTACTGGCGCGGATGTCGCTGAACACCTGCTCGATGTCGTCCGCGGCCAGCCGCACCAGGGCCGGCCCGTATTCCGTCGGTTGCGTCTGCGCGTTGGCGAAGGCGCCCACATTGATCAGCAGGATCGCCATCAACCATTTCATCGTTCTCAACGTCTTCATCCTCTTTTGGAACTCTTCGGTATAACCATCCAAGGAAACACGGATTCAATTGGCTTCTCACCAAGAGCGCTGGAGTACACGCCTTGGCGTGTACGAATTTCCCGCCATGTTCCTGAGGAGTGCCGCATTTTTTCGTGCGTACAGCCCCAAGGCTGTACTCCATCGGGTCGCTCGCTATTTAATCAGCGCTTTCCCAAGGGGCCTCCCCCAGCGGAGCGGGTGGATCAGGGGGCCGGATTGAAATAGCGCAAATGGAGCGCCTGGACATCCGCCTCCAGCTCCGGCGTCCACG
>NZ_BAAHXB010000157.1:0-11143 GCF_054657215.1 Endothiovibrio diazotrophicus | reverse complement strand
ATCCGCTGGCAACGACGGCACTCTTCGCATCTGGGACCCTCGATCCGGCGACAACCTCCTCTCCATCGACGCCTCTCAACACGGTATCCGCGCCTGCGCCTTCTCCCCCGACGGCGCCGCCATCGCATCCGTTGGCGACGACGGCACTCTTCGCATCCGGGACCCTCGATCCGGCGACGAGGTCCCCTTCCGGATCCACTACCTCGGCCACGGCCAATTCGCCGTCCTCGCCCGCGACGGCACCCGCATCCTCCAGACGAGCCCCGAGGCGTGGCGCTGGCTCGGCTGGCTCGGCACCGCCCCCGACGGCCGCCGCACCCGCTACCCCGCCGAGATCTTCGGCCCCCTGCCGGTGGTAGAGCGCTGATCCCCCCTCGACCCCTCCTGTAGGAGCGGCCCCAAGGCCGCGATAGCCGAGCGGGACATAGGCGTTTGGCGTGAGCAGGATGCCGAGGGCGGACCCCCGTTCCGCCGACCTCCGCAAGCCTCGTCACGGCGCGGCACTCCGCCCGATCGCGGCCTAAGGGGCCGCTCCTACATCAACCGCCCTCGGCGCTCCACGCCGTGCAACAAGGAGGGGAAGGTAGGCGCCCCGTCGTCGCTACCGCGGCGACGCAAACGAAGGCACCCTTGCCCGATTCACCGCCGAACCGATCCGAACGGGAGGACGCAATCGGCAAGACCATCACGGCCCCGACTCTTCTGCCTTCGTTCTGATCACCCCTCGCCCCCTCCTGTAGGAGCGGCCCCCAGGCCGCGATGCCCGAGCGGGACATAGGCGTTTGGCGTGAGCAGGATGCCGAAGGCGGCCCCCCGTTCCGCCCACCTCCGCAAGCCTCGTCACGGCGCGGCACTCCGCCCGATCGCGGCCTAAGGAGCCGCTCCTACATCAACCGCCCTCGGCGCTCCACGCCGTGCAACAAGGATGGGAAGGTAGGCGCCCCGTCGTCGCTACCGCGGCGACGCAAACGGAGGCACCCCTGCCCGATTCACCGCCGAACCGATCCGAACGGGAGGTCGCAATCGGCAAGGCCATCACGCTCCCAACTCTTCTGCCTTCGTTCTGATCGCCCCTCGACCTCCCCTGTAGGAGCGGCCCCCAGGCCGCGATGGCCGAGCGGGACATAGGCGTTTGGCGCGAGCAGGATGCCGAGGGCGGGCCCCCGTTCCGCCCACCTTCGCGAGCCTCGTCACGGCGTGGCACTCCGCTCTATCGCGGCCTGGGGGCCGCTCCTACATCAACCGCCCTCGGCGCTCCACGCCGTGCAACAAGGATGGGAAGGTAGGCGCCCCGTCGTCGCTACCGCGGCGACGCGAACGGAGGCACCCTTGCCCGATTCACCGCCGAACCGATCCGAACGGGAGGCCGCAATCGGCAAGGCCATCGCGGCCCCGCCCCCGCTGCCTTCGTTCGCGTCGCCGCGGTAGCGGCGACCTACGGGCGGGTCTCGACGGGCGGCAGGGTGCCGTCGTCGCGGCCGATGTCGAGGGGCAGTCCGAGGGCGGCGGTCAAGAGTGGAAGAAAGAGGCCAAACGGGTAATCAAGGCGGAGCTGGCCCGTTCCGACGTCACCTATCAGGGACTCGCCGCGCAGCTTGCCGAAATCGGCGTCAAGGAGACCACCAAATACAGGCGACGTGCGAAAGATGATGGAGGAAACACGCGAGAAACGGTAGCTCGGCGCGTTTGGTAGAGTCAAACAGTGGTTGGAGTATTCGGCCCGGCGGCGAGAGTCGTCCGGGCCGAACTTTTTTGGAGCGTCAGGAGCGTCAGAACAGATCGAGCGAGCCAGTGGGGCGGCGGCCGGCCTCGAGATTGTCGTTCCATAGGAGGAGTTCGCGGGCGGCAGTCCCGCCACCGCCGACGGTGTAGGTGATAGCCAGCTCCTTGTGGTGGAGGCCGGCCTGGTCAATGAACAGGGCGCGGATGGCGGGGTGGTCGTTGATGGAGATCAGCACGGCTCCGGCGACGGTGGTCGCCATGTCCGCCATCCGCTCGTACTCCGACCAGGGGAAGTCCACTCCGTAGCCCTCTGTCTCCCAGTAGGGAGGATCCAGGTAGTGCAGGGTGTGAGGGCGGTCGTAGCGCTCCACCACCGCGTGCCACGACCCATGCTCGACGTACACGTTGGCCAGCCGGAGGTGGGCTGCACTCAGCTCCTCTTCAATTCGAAGGAGATTCAGCCTCGGAGGGCTGGTGGTGGCCGTGCCGAATGATCGCCCCGCCACCCGACCGCCGAAGCTCAGTCGCTGCAGGTAGTAGAACCTCGCGGCCCGCTGGATGTCCGTCAGGGTCTCAGGTCGCTTCATGTTCTCCCACTCGAACATGGTTCGAGAGGTAAGCGCCCAGCGAAACTGCCGCACGAATTCATCCAAGTGGTTGGCCACAACGCGATAGAGGTTCACGACGTCACCCTGTACGTCGTTGATCACCTCCACATCGGACGGGGGCTTGCCGAAGAAGACAGCAGCAGCCCCTGCGCACGCCTCCACGTAGCAAGTGTGCTCCGGGAGCAGTGGGAGAATTTCTTTGAGGAGCCGGCCTTTGCCGCCGATCCACGGGATGATGGGTTTGCTGTCGAACATGAGCTACCAGACGCACAATGTGTGATAAGGTCTCCGACGCTGCGTGCACGCGGCGAGGGGGCCTCGGCTTGGGCTCACGGTCCGACCACCGTGGGTATCAGGGGCCGCCTGGTGCTCCAACACCAGGCGGTCGCCTCCTCTCTCCTATCTACACCTCGATATCAAACATCGGCAGATCGGGAGCCTCTCCGTCGATCTTGCCGGCGACGATCCACACGGGGGTATCGGTTGGGTAGGCAATGCCGATGGCCCGGTACGTGGCCCCAGAGGGGCCGCGGACGGTACTGGTGCCATCAGTGTTGATCGCGATCACCCGCCCGTAGCTCCGCGCCTCTGAAGGCACCAGCGCACGGAATGCGAGCGCCAGATTAGTGGACACGCCGTTCGACCTCCACCGTCTGGTACACCGTCAGCTTGCCGTCGCGATCACGCTGTCCCGTGACTTGGACACCACCGGACAGGCCGCTCCACGGCCCAGTTGTATCCATCACCCGAACCAGTTGGTCGGGCTCGATCAGCGCACCATCCACCAGCCCGGCCGCCGCCAACGGTAGGCGCAGCGTGCTGATCGCGCCATCGCCGGAACTCCACAGGATCTCCTGTGCGCGGCCCCGGCCAGCATCCACGTCGGTGATCAGTGGGTCCACCACTTCGGGGGCGGGGTTGGCGCCGTAGGCGCCGCTGCGGGTGGCCACCACCAACACGCCGTGCCCAGTGCGACCCATCACCACCGCCCGATCATAGGCCGGCTTGGGAGCCCAACGGGTCGTCACCCGGATCACCCGCCGTCCGGCCACCGTCACATCCGGAGTCGACGAAGACCACCCGGCAGGGTCAGACGGATAGCGTGGCGTCGTGACCAACCTTAATCGAGACCGATCAGCCCTCACTCGGCCACCGCCGGCCCGCGCGATCTGGCTGATCGCCCCCAGAGGGGTCAGATCCTGATAGGACCACGCCCCCGCCGGCACCCACCAATCCGCGCAGCGCCAATCGATATCCCAGCCAGTGAACTCCAGTTCCGCAGCGGCCAACTGCTGAGCCAGGGCATCCATGCCAACCACCACCGAGCGCGCCGTCGCGTAGGGCGCCGCCAGCCGAGCACTCAACGACAGACCGCCGATGGTCACGGATCGGCCGTCGTTGGAGCGATCATCGTCGATGGTGCTCACGACGAACCGCCAGCTGTAGCCGTTGATCCTGGCTTCCACCTCCGTGCCATATTCAACCTCCGAGAGGCCCCCTCTCAGATCCGCCCGCATCTGCCACATGGCCGCCTCGCCATCGATGGATACGGTGATCGACGTGGCAGGCAGCTCGAGCCCGTCGGAGACGCGATACAACCCCATCTCCGGCCGGTAGATGGCCATCGCCCCCGCAGCCGGCAGGATGGCAACCTCCGCGGTGGAGGCAGAGACCCAGGTGATCGCCCTGGTGCGACCGCCAGCCCCCCACGGGGCCTGTACACTGCGAGTCACCGCTCGGGGCAGCTCCCATTTCCCGCCCGTCTGCCCTGCTCGCCGAGGCTGGGTGGGCCCCCAGGGCGCGGCGGTGGTGCCGACCGCACTGGCTGGCACGCCCCACGCCCCCCCCGTGCTCCCAGCGCGCTGCGGCTTAGCCGCATCCCAAGGTGCGGTGGTGGTGCCGACCGCACTGGCCGGCACGCCCCACGCCGCCCCTGTGCGCCCTGCGCGCAGCGGCTGCGGGGCCCCCCAAGGGATGTGGGTGGTGCCCTGCAGGCCGCTGGCCAGTCGCCATGCCGCCACCGTCACACCCTGCTGACGGATAGGCGATGACCAGGGCGCCGCTGCCGTAACACAGGAGAGCGGCGGCACGCGCCACCCGATCGTCTGGGTCGCCGTCTGCCTGGCGCCGCCACTCCACTGCAGGCTCGTGCTGCCCACGATCCGCATCAGGCCGCGTTCCCCCGCAGCTGGAGCGCGATCTTATCGGACCGGTGAGACAGCGCACCCGGAGTCACGGTGCGCACCAGCCATATCGGCACCTGCGCCGAGGTGGTACGGAAGCGCAGTGCATTCCCCGCCCCCCAGCCGCCCCCCCAACCGTCTTTTTGAATCACGAAATACGGAGTGCCGGTGACAGGGTTGATCGGAGCTATATCCTCGGTGATCGGCAACCCTTCGGCAATCACCCCCACATCCTCGCCGATCACCCGCACCGCCGATGCCGAGGCGAAGGAGACCGACCACCGCTGCTCGATGGCCCCGATGTTATCGACCTGGATGGGGTAGGTGCCCGTGTTGTAGGTGCCGGTCGCCGCCTCTCCCGGAGTGTCGCTCCAGCTGTTGGACCATGTGCGCAAGTCGAAGACGTCCGTCGCTCGAGCCCCCAGGTCCGTGAACTGCACCGCGCTCGCCACCTTCGCGGTGGTGCCGTACGAATTCCCCAGTGCCCCACCCAGACTGATGCGGCCGTTGATCTCCACCTCATTCGCAATCGCCAAGTCGTCATACTGGAATGACAGCCAAAACGGCACCACGAACCCGCTCAGGTCGGCATCGTCCGGTACGTCGATACGTCCCGCCAGGTCATCGTAGCGGACGTGATCTCCATCTGCTGGCGATTCGACCGAACCGACCGTGAGTGACTGCCCGTCCGAGTCGACCAGACTGACCCTGGATATATGCACGAACCCGGTATCGTAGGACGCACCGGGCGCCAGCGCTGGCAGATCGGTGGAGTGCTCGTCGAACACCACCAGCAAATCCCCCCGCCGGAATATGACCACCTTGCCATCCGCGGGCAATCTCACCGGATCAATACCGATGAGTTCGGCGTTTTGCGGCAATGACGAATACACGACGCAATTGATCGTGACCGATGACGCGATCACCGAATCATTGAACGTCACATGGTAGACACCAGACTCGAAGTCGACCGCGCCAGATCCACCGCCGCCGAACTGACCCAGATCATTGGACGAGACGAACAGCCGATTCCCCCCAACCGTGGTCGCGGTCAACGACATGCCGCTGGGGCGGATGGGGGCGCCAGGGGTCCGCGCATGCACCGATTGCAGCGTGGCGGGGGCGACTTCCGTCAGCAGCGACACCACCACCACCCGATTGTCCAACCCGCCGTCATACTCCCTGATGGCCGCATCCCACGTGTCGTAATTGACCGTCCCCGCGAACGTCCCGGCCCCGTCCGACAGGCTCGGATCGCGATACAGATTGCCCTGCCTGGCGTAGTACCGCGCATTCCCCAGCCCCAGCACCAACGATCCTTCGACGATGCGATCGGTAGTATTCTCGTTGACCACCAGCTCCAGAATCGGAGCATCCACCGTCACCGTCCGCGGCGTCGGGGTGTCCCCGGGGCTGGTCCACTGCGCCACGATCGCTCCGTCCGGCGTCTTGTCGGGAGTCACGATCAGCTCGCCAAAGGCGCCCAACTCCGCTACGCCATCCCCGGAGAAGGTGCCATCCCCTCCCTGAGACACCGCCTGGTCCGCGCCGCCGGCCTGCCACGTCGCGACGACCGTGCCGAGCTCATATCCATGGGTGAGCTGTATCCGCACACGGCCGGCCGCCTCCCCCGTCCGCTGCACGTACCCCTCTTCGGCACCCCATGACCACAGCAGACCCCCCCCCGTGTCCGGCAGCGCAGCCAACGACACCGACACCGACCCCGTGCCATAGTTGACCGTCCCGGAACCGTCACCGCCGAGAGTGCCATCCCCCGCGTCGGTGATGCGGTACCACCGCCCCATGGCTGGGTACTCGAGCAGTGCCGTGCCAGGTGCTGGCGGCGGCTGCATCGTGAAGATGTAGGTATATCGGCGGTTGGCGGATTCGATCGGAGTAGCCGCGGTCCTCACGGGATCATGCCTCGACACCGCCGGGAGAAAGACCACCTCAAAGTTCCAGTCGGCAAAGGTCGGGCTCCCCAAGACTATCCGGCCATCTGCATAGTCAATCGTGGCGGGGCCGATGCCAGACGCCGTGCCATCTCCGTTGTCGGTGGCGTACAACCCGCCCGAACCGTACGCGTTGTACCGGTTGATCTTTACCGTGCCGGGCGTGGCGGCGCACGGCAGGAGCAGCTCGGCGATGCCGCCGCCCCACAACCAAGGCGTCGCCACCTCAGCGGTCCCGGCCTGCACCAACTGGCCCCGAGTCGGCAGCGCCGCCACATCGACCAAAGCGCTCTCGCGCTGAGAGGATGGCGCCAACGGCTGACGCACATCCGATACCGTCACCGTAGTACTGCCCGCAGTCACTGGCTCCACCAGCCGGGCGGTGCCGAAATACTCCGTGGCGGAGGCCTCGACGGTCAGCCGGACCTTGACGTCCGATTCCGCGTAAAAGCATGTGGGTGTTGGGCCGATGAACTCGATGCGCAGCGGATCCACGATCTCGATCTCGGCGACCTGCACCTCGAATTCGTCGCACTGAGCAGTCTTGAACGACTGCATCCTGGAATCGACACCAGCGATGCGCACGAACTGTTTCGTTTGAGGGTTGGCGCCTTCGTCCACCAGACACAACACCTCACCGATCTCCGGCAGCGGCGCGTCTCGATCTCCCCACAGCTGGAGGCTGCGCAATCCAACCAAGTGACGCTCCAACAGCCGCCACCGCGATTCCACGCCAGCAATCACATAACTCTCCACCCGATCCCGAGCCTCCGCTCTGGTATCGGTGTGGCTGCCGGTGGTGAACATCACCACCGACACATTCGGGTCATCGGGGATCTCCGACAGCACCACATGGGGCCCATACAGTCGCTCCGTCGTCGGCGTGCGGAGGGCGGGGTAGACCTTCCGGAATTCCGTGGAGCCGCGGGTTGCCGAAGTGCCGGAGATATGGCTGAAGATGCTGTTGACCTGACCGTCCTGGATGACTCGCCCGCTGGCTCGCCCGCCCGCGTTGTCTGCGTCACTCATGTCGCTCGATTCGAGCAATACAATGTCACCGTTTTCCACTTAGTCACACCTCCATAAACCGTACAGTCAACACGCCCGCAGGCGCATCGCCCCAAAACCGATCCAACTCCACCGGCTTGACTCCGTCGGTGCGCCAGATCACGCGCCGAGCGGTCGCCTCGCCGTCGAGTGTCAGCGCGAACGTTCCACCGACCGTTTCCAGCAGCTCCTGAGCGAATGCCACCGTCGCCACCCCGTAGGCCTTGTTCCCCTCCCGCCACCCGGCCAGGGTGATCGGCCGGCCGCCCCGCGTCGCCGATTGCACCAGCGGCTCACCGGTGAGGGAGAGGTCGACGTGACTCGCCTCCGCGCACCAGTCCCAGTCAATCCACACCAGCCCGCCAGGCAGCTCGATCGCGTCTCCGGACTCGTAACCTTGAGCATCCACCGCCACCAGACGCATCACACCACCCTCAGCCCGGCCTGCTCGATCACCTGAACCAGCCGATGACCGAACGCCTCGATGTCACCATCGGTCAGCACATCAACATCGAACCCGCCAGCCTCCAGGCGGATCGTCCGGAGGCCGCCGCTCGTCGCCTGGGTGGGCTGCGCGGCAGGGGGCGTCGTTGGGGGCGGGGTGACGGTGCGAGCAGTCGCCGGAGTGGGCGCGGGATCGGCCTGCGTGTCGATCTCAGCCTTGCGGGCGGCATGTACCCGCTCCAACAACCCGAGCGCCTTTTCCGCCTCTTGGGCGACATCGCGGTTGAGCCCGCGCTGCGCCTCGTCGAGCTGCTGCTGCAGGGCCCGCTTCTCCTGCTCGTAGTTGCGGCGCTCGATCGCCGCCTGATCCCCCTCCAGGCGGTCGAGTTCATCCTGCAGGCGGGATACCGTGGAGGTGATGGAATCCTTCAGCCGATCCGAGGCGGCGGCCACGCGCTCGATCTCGCGGGTGATGCCGTCGAGCTGGGTTTGGTCGAGCAGGTCGAAGGTTTGGACCGTCCGCCGCGCCTGCACCACCAGCCGCTCATTCGCCCCCTCCACGCCCTGCAGCTGGGCCTGCAGCTGGGCCGCGCCCTCCGCCTGTTCGGCGAATTGAGTGATCAGGCTGCGCTGATGCCGCATCAACTCCGCCCAACTGGATATCGAAGAATCCGGGATATAAAACGAATCCGCCGCCAGCCGAGCCCGCTCCGCCAGTTGGGCCAGTTCCCCATCGACGCCCTCCACCTCGTAGTACGCATTCGCCAGCGAGGTGGAGAGGTTGCGGAACATCGCATCGGTGCCCAGCGCGATGGAGGCCATCGTGTTGGACACCGCCGCCGCCCGTTGGTCCACCGCCTCCATCCCGCTCGCCAGCTCCTCCGCCGTCAGCTTGCCCTCGGTGCGCAGCCGGCGGAGCTCCTCCTCCACCGCCTGGATCTCCGAGATGGTGGTCGCACTCTGCAGCGCATCCTGGATCCGGGAGAGCGCATCCCCCGTATCCTCCGCCGCCTCCGCCACTTGGTGCAGCGCGGCGGTGGTGCGCCCCTCCATCGACTCCGCCGACGCCGCCGAGCGGTGCAGTTCCTCCGACACCTTCGCCTGTGCCGCCGCTGCCCGATCCCCCGCGGCCTCTGCCGCCGTCTTCCACCGCTCGGCGGCCTGCGCCAGCCCATCCGCCGACGCCTGTCCGCTTGCCTTGATCCGCTGATAATCCGCCTCCGCCTGATCGGCGACCGCCTTCAGCTCGGCGCGGGATTTTATGCCCATCCGCTGGAAGGCGGCAGCCAAGTCCCGATCCACGGTGGCCGCCAGCGCCTGGTGGCGCCGCTCCAGCAGCGCCACCCGCGCCTCGTACTCCGATGCGGACAGCTTCCCCTCTTCGAATGCACTCCGTAGGGCCTTCCCCAGCTCCTCCACGCCCCGAACATTCGTCACCTGACCCAAGGCGTTATCGAAGCTCCGACGAACCGCCTCACCGCTCGCCTGAGCGTTGTCTGCCACCGCCCGGAACCCATCCACCGCCACACGGGTGGCGGCATCCATGCCCGTCTCCAGCTCCTTCGCGTCTACTCCCAGCTGTTTCAGGGATGCGCCCAGAGACGCCCGGAGGATCAACTCCAGATTCTCGGCGCCGCCCTCGATCTCACCGAAGGCGGCCTCCGCCTCGAATTGCAGCGACTGGAGCTGTTCCCCGGACAGCTTGTCGAGCGCCGCCCCCAGCTCCTTCTCGATCTGCTCACCGGAGAGCTCCGCCTTCTCCCCCATGGCGGTGATCAGGTTGTTCAGCTCTTCGACGGCGGCCACGCCATCGATGTTTCCGAGATCCAGCTTGCCGAATGCCTTCGTCGCATCGCCGGCCTTGTCGATCCCGTCAACGACCTTTTGCAACTCCTTCGACAGCTCCGAGTAGGCCGTTCGCGCTTCCGTGGCCGTGGCGACCACCGCGTCCCCGGCCGCATGCGCCGCCGGCACCACGCCGTAGACCCGATCGGCGTACTCGGCGATCGATTTATCCATCTCGGCACGCGCCGCGAGGATATCGTCGGTGAAGCCGGCAAAGTCCCGCTCCGTGAACCGCGCCACCGCCAGGCCGATCTCCGACCCCAGCTCGCCCATGTAGGCGGTGGCGGTCTTCGTCCCCACCGCCACATGCTTCACCAGATCACCGATCGCCTCCAGGCCGCCGGCCGCCCCATCGAACAGCCCCGTCTCCGACGCGAGAAGCGACAGTTCGCGGAACCCATTCATCAGCCGCGCCTGTTTCGCGGCGAACGTGTCGATCGCCGCCTCCCCTCGACCGAACGACTCCTCGAGCGCATCGGCAAACCTCGGGAGAAAGTCGGAGGCGGCGAGCTCCCCCTGCTCCATCATCTTGCCGAGCTGGGCGGTGGTGACGCCCATGGCCTTTGCGGCGGTTTGCATCGCCCCGGGGAGACGCTCGCCGAGCTGGCCACGCAACTCCTCCGCCTGCACCGTACCCTTGGAGGCCATCTGCCCGAGGGCGAGCAGCGCCCCCTCGGTGTCCGCGCTGGATTTGCCTAGCCGCGCCATCGACTCGGAGACCGCACTCCACACCTTGCGGACATCCGCCCCGGTGAGCGCCGTCCCCTTCGCCGAGGCCGCCAGCAGGGTGTACGAATCCGCCGCCGCCCGCACATCCAGCCCGAGGCGATTCGCCTCGGAGCGCACATAGGCGATCTCCGCCGCCGCCGCCTCGCTGGAGCCGACGACCTGTTCCATCGACTTGGCCCACGCCTCGGCGTGCTTGTTGGCGTCGACGATCTCCTGGAGCACGAAGGCGGAGGCGATGGTCTGCACCGCAGCCCCGAGATCCGCCGCCCCCGCCCGGACGTGGCCCAATCCCTCCTGGCCTTTACGGCCAGCCTCTTCGGCCGCCTCACCAATCCTCCAAATAGCGAGTCGAGCCTGTTCGGCCGGCGGCAAGACGCCGTTGTTCGCCGCCCGCAAGGTGGCGGCATACTGCCGGGCCGCGGCCTGGATCTGGGAATAAGACGCTACGCCCGAATCACGGATCGTATAGAAATCCCGCCGCGCCTCGTCGACGGTGCGCTCCAGCTCATCGCGGGATTGGATGCCCATGCGGCGGAAGGCGTCCCCCACATGGTCCACCGCCTCCACCTGCTGATACACCGCCAGCCGAGCCCGATCCGCTTCCGGCACGATC
>NZ_BAAHXB010000156.1:0-11344 GCF_054657215.1 Endothiovibrio diazotrophicus | reverse complement strand
TCCCATAGGGGAGATATCTGAATAGCTGTAAGAAAATGACCTCACTGAAGGTCGCATGGCGAGGGATATCAAGCGTGTTCGGGCTTCTGGTCGCGGGCCAGCAGGTTGCGGACGGCATCCAGCGGGGCGAGGCCTTCGTCGACCACCCGGCGGACCTGCTCGACGATCGGCATCTCGACCCCATAGCGCGCGGCACGGCGGGCCACCTCGCGGGCGGTAACCACCCCCTCCACCACCTGGCCGATCTCCTCCAGCGCCCCCTGCAGGGACTTGCCGGAGGCGAGCAGCAGGCCCATGCGGCGATTGCGGGACTGGTCGTCGGTGCAGGTGAGCACCAGGTCGCCGAGGCCGGCGAGCCCCATGAAGGTCTCGGAACGCCCCCCCATGGCCAGCCCCAGGCGCATCATCTCGGCCAACCCGCGGGTGATCAACGCGGCACGGGCATTGGCGCCGAAACCGAGCCCGTCGGAGATGCCGGCGGCGATCGCCAGCACGTTCTTCACCGAGCCCCCCAGCTCGACGCCCACCAGATCCGTGTGGGTGTAGGCGCGGAAACTGCCATGATGGAGGCTGGCGGCCAGCTCTTCGGCGAAGCGCCCGTCGGGGGAGGCGACGGTCACCGCGGTGGGCAGGTCGCGGGCCACCTCGCTGGCGAAGCTGGGGCCGGAGATCACCGCCGCCGGCACCTCCCCGCCCAACACCTCGCGGACCACCTCGTGCAGCAGCAGGCCGGAACCGGGCTCCAACCCCTTGGTCGCCCAGGCGATCCGTCCCACCGGGGGGAGCAGCGGCTGGAGCTGGCGCAGGGTGGAGCGGAATCCCTCGCTGGGCACTGCCACCAGTACGTCCCGCGCCTCGCCGAGCGCCTCGGCGAAGTCGTCGAACAGTTCCAGCCCATCGGGAAAAGGAGTGTCGGGAAGGAAGCGGGCGTTGCGCCGTTCTGCCCGCATCGCCGCCACATGGGCGGGATTGCGCCCCCACAGCCGGGTCGGGCGGCCGTTGCGCGCCAGCAGCACCGCCAACGCGGTGCCCCAGGAGCCCGCGCCGTAGACGGCGATGGGGGTTTGGATCATGGGGTTGGCCTTCTTGTGTCAGCGTGGAGCCAAGCGACGGCGATAACCATGAAGGGCATGAAGAGGAACAAAGGACATGAAGATCACCCCTTCATGCGCTTCGTTCCTCTTCATGCCCTTCATGAGGAGATCCCCCCGAAGCCAGGCGGGGCATCGGCGCTCAGCGCGCCTCAGCCTCGTCAGTTCGCCTTGGCCTGCTGCTGCTTGCGATGGGCGTAGAGGGCGTCGAAGTTGACCGGCGCGAGCAGCAGTTGCGGGAAGCCACCCTTCGTCACCAGGCCGGAGACCACCTCGCGGGCATAGGGGAAGAGGAGGTTGGGGCAGAAGACCCCCAGCGTGTGGTCGAGCTGCTCCTCGGAGAGACCATTGATCGAGAAGATGCCGGCCTGGTGGACCTCGGCGAGGAAGGCGGCCTTGTCGCTGTTCTTGACCGTGGCGGTGACCTTGAGCACCACCTCGAAGACCCCTTCGGCGAGCTTCTCCTGACGGGTATCCAGGTTGATCTGGAGCTCCGGCTTCCACTCCTCGCGGAAGACCTGGGGGGTACCCGGCGCCTCGAAGGAGACGTCCTTCAGGTAGACGTTCTGGATGTTGAACTGGGCGCCGGCGTTGGGTTGTTCACTCATGGAGACGGGATTCCTTTGGTTGGTGAGTATTGGTAGGTGAACAGTGAGCGGTGAATCGTGAGCGGAAAGCGAAATACGGCACGCGGCACGACCTCACCACCGCTCACTCACAAATACTGGCGGGCCCAGGAGACGATCCCCTCCAGGTCCATGGCACCGACGTTGCGCCCCGCCTCGGCCCCCCCTTTGAAGAGGATCACCGTAGGCACACCCCGCACCTCGTGCCGCATCGCCAGGCCGGGGTTGCTCTGGACGTTGACCTTGGCCAGGCGCATCGCCGGCTCGAGCCGGTGGGCCGCCTGATCGAAGGCGGGGGCCATCATCATGCAGGGACCGCAGGTGGGGGACCAGAAGTCCACCAGCACCGGCAGGTCGTTGCGCCGGATGTGACGATCGAAGCTCTTCTCATCGAGCTGGGCCGGGGCGCCGTTGAGCAGCGGCTGACCGCACTTGCCGCACTTGGGGCCGTCGATCAACCGCTCCCGCGGGACCCGGTTGATGCCGTGGCAGTAGTGACAGACCAGATGTACCGGATCGCTCATCACCCTCACTCCTTCAGGCCGAGCCTCTCGTCGAGTTCGCCCATCACGTCCATCTCCGCCATGTCGTCGAAGCCGCCGACGTGGAAGTCGTCGATGAAGATCTGCGGCACGCTGGTGCGGCCACCGGCGCGGCTCTCCATCTCGGGGCGGCGTTCCGGATTGCGGTCGAGAGAGATCATCTCGTAGGTCACCCCCTTGCGTTCCAGCAGCGCCTTGGCGCGGATGCAGTAGGGGCAGGTTTCGGTGCAGTAAAGTTCGACCTTGGGCATGGCGGCTCCTCGGTTACTTGGATTTTTTTTTGGTCAGCGGCAGGTTGGCGTTGCTCCAGGCGAGCACCCCGCCCCCCAGGTTGTAGACCTGCTCGAAGCCGTGCTTGCGCAGGACCGCGCAGGCCGAGGCGGAGCGGTGGCCGCTGCGGCAGACGGCAACCACCGGACGCCCCTTGTGGGCGGCCAGCTCGTCGATCCGGCCGGCCAGCTTGCCGACCGGAATGTGGATGGCGTTGAGAATGTGGCCGCCCTGGAATTCGCGCTCCTCGCGCACGTCGAGCACCACGGCGTCCTGATGGTTGATCAGGCCGGTGGCCTCGGCGGGACCGACTTGGTGGTAGCCGCGCAGGCGGGCACCGAAGAGGTTGTTGAGCAGGAAGGCGAGGGTCACCACCAGGGCGAGCACCAGCTCCCAGTGGTTGACGGCGAATTCGGGCAGCTTTTCCATCGGGACCTACGGGCGTAATCGACAACGGGGCGGGTAGTCTAACCCAAGCGTGGCCATTCGGTTTAACCGCAGACTTCGCAGATCGACACCGATTCGACCAGGACGGAAGTCCGCATCGATCGGCAAGGGCTGCGGCTCATCCGAGCCTTGGGGGTTACTCGCCGCAGCCCTTTACGCCGAGCTTCTTGAGGAAGAAATCGGGCGGGCAGATGCCGGTGAAGCCGCTCTGCAGGAGGTTGGCACCGACGAAGGCCACCAGCCAAAGCCAGTACTCGTGGACGAACAGCGGGTTCCACCCGGCGCCCCAGCCGAGGAACAGGCCGATCAGGGCGATGGCGCCAGCCATGCTGCGGATGATGCGTTCCCGATTCATTGTCATGCGCTCCGTTAACGTCTAAATCGCAACTACGCCACCGCTCGCGGAACGAACGGTGGCGTGCTTGGAGGAGAAACGGCCCCCGGCTGACCAGGCTCCTAGTCGCGCGAACAGAAAACGTCGCGCATCATGCTGATCAGCCGCAGGGTCCGGGCGTCGCCGACCTTATAGTACACGCGGTTGGCGTCCTTGCGCGCAACCAGGATCCCCTTGTCGCGGAGGATCGCCAGGTGCTGGGAGATGTTGCTCTGCGAGGTCCCCACCTGCTCAACGATCTCCTGTACGCTCACCTCGCGATCGCCCAGGGTGCAGAGGATCTTCAGCCGCAGCGGGTGGGACATCGCCTTCAGCGAACGGGCCGCGCGGTCGATGTCCTCGTCGCGGGAGATCAGGGGGTCGGAACCGATGCCGAAATCGTCCTCGACGCAGGTTCCGCTCATGCACTTTTCGCTTGCGACCATGGGCTGCTGCCTTCCGTTATGTAATCGAATCAATATACAATAATACAGCCATATGCCTTTTGAGAAGGTCTTTACTCGGATCCCGCAATCTGCCGCATGAAAAGCGCGCAAAGAGGGCGCCAAGGCAGCCACCGACCGGTTATTATTGCTTCAGCGTCTTTCCCCGGGAGGGGCCTCCCGTGAGCGGGACGCCCCCGACGATACCGACCCCCAACATTTGAGCAGCGTCATGTCAGAGCGGCCGAAGCCGATGGTCCTGATCATCCTCGACGGATGGGGCTACAGCGAAAGCGAACCGTACAACGCCATCCACACCGCGCGCACGCCGGTGTGGGATCACCTGTGGAACGACTACCCCCACACCCTGATCCACGCCTCCGGCGCGGAGGTGGGGCTGCCCGGCGGGCAGATGGGCAACTCCGAGGTGGGCCACCTCAACCTCGGTGCCGGCCGCGTCGTCTACCAGGAGTTCACCCGGGTCAGCCGCTCGATCAAGACCGGCTCGTTCTTCAGCAACAAGACGCTGACCAATGCGGTGGACGCCGCCCGCGAGAACGGCGGAGCGATACACCTCTTCGGCCTGCTCTCCCCCGGCGGTGTCCACAGCCACCAGGAGCATATCTACGCGATGGCCGAGTTGGCGGTGGACCGCGGTGCCGAGCAGGTCTACATGCACGCCTTCCTCGACGGCCGCGACACCCCGCCGAAGAGCGCCGCCGAATACATCCAGGCGCTGGACAACAAGTTCGCCGAACTGGGCCGCGGGCGCATCGCCACCCTCTGTGGGCGCTACTACGCGATGGACCGCGACCGCCGCTGGGCGCGGGTGGAGCCCGCCTACGACCTGCTCACCCAGGGCAAGGCGGAGTACCATGCGACGACCGCGATGGAGGGGCTGGAGGCGGCCTACGCCCGCGAGGAGAGCGACGAATTCGTCAAGCCCACGGTGATCGGCGAGCCGGTGCGGATGAACGACGGCGATGTGGTCATCTTCATGAACTACCGCTCCGACCGCGCTCGCGAAATGACCCAGGCCTTCACCTTCGATGACTTCGACGGCTTCGCGCGGGCTTACCGGCCACGGCTGGCGCAGTACGTCACCCTCACCGAATACCACAAGGACTTCGACCTGCCGGTGGCCTTCCCCACCGAGCGGCTCAACAACACCCTCGGCCAGTACCTCGCCAACCTCGGCCTGCGCCAGTTGCGTCTGGCCGAGACCGAAAAGTACGCCCACGTCACCTTCTTCTTCAACGGCGGCATCGACCAGCCCAACGAGGGCGAGGAGCGCATCCTGATCCCCTCGCCGCATGTCGCCACCTACGACCTGCAGCCAGAGATGGCCGCCGCCGAGGTGACCGACAAGCTGGTCGAGGCGATCGAATCCGCCCGCTTCGACGTCGTCATCTGCAACTACGCCAATCCCGACATGGTCGGCCATACCGGCAACTTCGAGGCGACGGTGAAGGCGCTGGAGACCATCGACAGCTGCCTCGGCCGGGTCTATGCCTCGCTCAAGCGGGCCGGCGGCGAGCTGCTGATCACCGCCGACCACGGCAACTGCGAGCGGATGCGCTCGGAGGAGACCAACCAGGCGCACACCGCCCACACCACCAACCGCACCCCGCTGGTCTATGTCGGCCGCCCCGGCCAGCTCGACCCCCAGGGCGGCGTGCTGGCCGACATCGCCCCCACCATGCTCCACCTGATGGGGCTTGAACAGCCGCGGGAGATGACTGGCCGTTCGCTGGTCCAACTGGAGACCGAGAAGTCCGAATGACCCAACGTCGGCGGCCTCTTCCCATCCTGCTGATCTGCGCCGCGCTGGCCGCCGCCGCGGCGCTCCCCCCGCCCTCCCCCGCCGCCGACCGTCTCGGCGCAAAACAGGCGGAGCTGGAGCAGCTGCGCAAGCGCATCGGCACCGTCCAACGGGACCTGGAACGGGCCCGCGGCCGGCAGAGCGAGGTGGAGCGGGAGTTCGCCGCCAGCGAGCGACAGGTGGCCAACATCGCCTCGCTAATCGCCTCCCTCGACCACAAGCTGGCCGACCAGCAACGCAGCCTCGACAAACTGCGCGGCGAGCGGGAGCAGCAGCACGAGGCCCTCGGCGGCCAGCGCCAGGAACTGGCCCGTCAGGTGCGCGCTGCCCACGCCCTCGGCCGCCAGGAGCGGCTCAAGCTGCTGCTCAACCAGGAAGAGCCGGCGCGCGCCGGCCGGCTGATGGTCTACTACGACTACTTTCACCGCGCCCGCGCCGAGCACATCGCCACCATCAGCAACCGGCTCAGCCGCCTCGACCGGCTGGAGCGGGAGATCCGCGAGGAGAGCCGCCAGCTCGCCCAGATGAAGGGTGAACGCGAGCGCGAGGCGGCCAAACTGAGCGGCAGCCAGGAGCAGCAGCGTCAGCTGCTGGTCCGATTGGAGCGGGAGATCGAGCGTGGCGGACGCAAGCTGGAGCGGCTGCGCGCCGATGAGAGCGCCCTGGCCAAACTGATCGATTCGTTGCGCGAGGCGCTGGCGCGGGTACCGGAGGAGCCACCCCGCGCCCACACCCCCAACCTCCCCTTCAGCCGCCTCAAAGGGCGGCTCGGCTGGCCCACCCGTGGCCGCGTCGCCGCCACCTTCGGCGCCCCCCGCGAGCTGGGCGACTTCCACTGGCAAGGCCTGTTGATCCGCGCCCCCGAGGGGCGCGAGGTCCACGCGGTGGCCCGCGGACGGGTCGCCTACGCCGACTGGCTGCGCGGCTACGGCATGTTGATCATCCTCGACCACGGCCACGGCTACATGAGCCTCTACGGCTACAACCGCAACCTCTACCGCCGGGTGGGCGAATGGGTGGAGGCGGGCGAAACCATCGCCCAGGTGGGGGCCAGCGGCGGACGCAAGGAGAATGCCCTCTACTTCGAAATCCGCCGGCGCGGCAAGCCGATCAACCCCCGCCCCTGGCTCGCCAAGCGATAGGGGAACCAATAGATGCAGGGGGACTCCAACGGGCGTTCCACCCGGTGAAGCGCGGGCGGTTCCCGTCCAGCTGTGCTAATGTCCCCGCAACAGATATCCGACAAGTTCAAGGTGTAAGGAACGGGTTATGAGATTTTCGCTGAACAAGCTCTCCCTGGTGTTCATGGGCATGGTGCTCGGCGTGGCCATCGCCATCGGCAACGGTGCCCAGGCGGAGAAAGAGAGCGGCGTGCTGCCGATCGACGAACTGCGCACCTTCACCGACGTGTTCGCCCAGATCAAGCGCAACTACGTCGAGGAGGTGGACGACAAGACCCTGCTGGAGAACGCCATCCGCGGCATGCTCAGCGGCCTCGACCCCCACTCGGCCTTCCTCGACTCCGACGAATTCCACGAACTGCAGATCGGCACCAGCGGCGAGTTCGGCGGCCTCGGCATCGAGGTCAACATGGAGAACGGCTTCGTCAAGGTGGTCGCGCCGATCGACGACACCCCCGCCGATAAGGCCGGGGTCAAGGCGGGCGACCTGATCATCCGCCTCGACGACGTGCCGGTGAAGGGGATGAGCCTCAACGAGGCGGTCAAGGTGATGCGCGGCAAACCCGGCACCGACATCACCCTCACCATCATCCGCGAGGGCCAGGAGAAGCCGCTGAAGGTGACCATCACCCGCGCCGTCATCAAGGTGAAGAGCGTCAAGCAGCGGATGCTCGAACCCGGCTTCGGCTACGTCCGCGTCACCCAGTTCCAGTCCCGCTCCGCCGCCGGCGTCGAAAAGGCGGTGGAAAAACTGACCAAGGAGAACGGCGGCCCGCTGAAGGGGATGGTCCTCGACCTGCGCAACAACCCCGGCGGCGTGCTCAACGGCGCGGTCGAGATCTCGGACGCGTTCCTCGACAAGGGGCGCATCGTCTACACCGACGGCCGCATCGCCGACTCCAAGCTCGACTTCAACGCCACCCCCGGCGACATCCTCGACGGCGCCCCCCTGGTGGTGCTGGTCAACGGCGGCTCCGCGTCGGCCTCCGAGATCGTCGCCGGCGCCCTCCAGGACCAGAAGCGGGCGGTCATCGTCGGCACCAAGACCTTCGGCAAGGGCTCGGTGCAGACCATCCTGCCGCTGGCCAACAACGCCGGCGTCAAGCTCACCACCGCCCGCTACTTCACCCCCTCCGGCCGCTCCATCCAGGCCGAGGGGATCGAGCCCGACATCGAGCTGGACAGCCTCAAGGTGACCTCCGGGGAGAAGAGCGAGATCGAGCCGCTGAAGGAGGCTGACCTCTCCGGCCACCTGGAGAACGGCGACGGCAAGCATCCGAACCCCGCCGACAACGCAGAAGCGGCCGGCGACGCGGCGAAAAAGCCCCACGACGACCTCGCCGTGAGCGACTTCCAGCTGTTCGAGGCCCTCAACTTGCTAAAGGGCATGGCAATCCTGCAGAATAGGGCCAACTAACGCAGACAAATCCCAGCAGCAACAAAGGGGTGCCTGTGATTCCCGAGAAAACGCGCGAGGTTCAGCCATGACCCGCCGCCGAGACCTTCTGGCGGCGGTCGCCGCCCTCGCCCCCCTCGGCCTCGCCGCCCCGGCCCATGCCGCCTTCCGCGGCACCATCGAGCGCGATCTCCCCACCGCAGAGCCGGTCATCGAGGAGGCGGGCACCTGGAGCGACGATCCCGCCCCGCCCCGCCCCGCCATCAACATCGTCATCGACGACCTCGGCAATCAGCTGGAGCTGGGGCGGCGCGCCATCGCCCTGCCGGTCACCTGCTCCTTCCTCCCCCACACCCTGGTCCAGCGCCAACTGGCCGCAGAGGCCCACGCCCTCGGCCGGGAGATGATCCTGCACACCCCAATGCAGTCGATCCACGGCGCCAAACTGGGCCCTGGCGGACTCACCGTGGAGATGAGCAGCCTGGAGCTGCGCCGCACCATGAACGACAACTTCTCCGCCCTGCCCCGCACCGACGGCGTGAGCAACCACATGGGCAGCCTGCTCACCCGCCATCCGGGACAGATGCAGTTGGTGATGGAGAGCGTGCGCGGCCACCACGGCGGCTTCTTCCTCGACAGCGTTACCACCTCGCGCAGCGTCGCCTTCGAGGTGGCGCGCGAGAACGGCCTTCCCGCCTCCAGGCGCAACGTCTTTCTCGACCACATCTGCGAGCCGAAGAGTATCCACCGCCAATTCCGCCGACTGGTCGCCCGCGCCAAACGCCACGGCACCGCACTGGCCATCGGCCACCCCCACCCCGACACCCTGGCGGTGCTGGAGCGCGAGCTGCCGCGTCTGGCCGACCAGGGGGTCGACCTGGTCACCACCCACCGATTGATCGCCCTGCACCAAGAACGCGACCGCACCTGGCAACCGGTTTGAGGCGCCAGCCCGCCCCATCTCCCGAGTGGGAGATGGGGCGGGCCGGCGCCTCAAACCGGTATTGAATGGTGAAAACGATGGTGCGCGCGTACGGTGTGCCGAGGTACGAGGCGCACCAGTCTCGACGGAGTGACGCACTCCTTCACCCCGAACCATTCCACTTCCCCCAAAACGAGAGGAGGTTGTCATGAGCAAGCGCGTACTGGTCCCCCTTGCCCAAGGCTGCGAGGAACTGGAGGCGGTCACCATCATCGATCTGTTGCGCCGCGCCGGCATCGAGGTGGTCACCGCCGGCCTCGACGACCAGCCGGTCACCGCCAGTCGCGGGGTGGTACTGGTTCCCGACACCGACCTTGATGAGGCCCTCCGGACCGACTACGACATGGTGGTGCTCCCCGGCGGCCTGCCTGGCGCCGACCATCTCGACAACGATCCCCGCATCCGCCAGTTGCTGGTAAAGATGGCCGAGAGCGAGCGCTTCACCGCCGCCATCTGCGCCGCCCCCAAGGTGCTCGCCTCCAGCGGCCTGCTCGCCGGCAAGGCGGCCACCGCCTACCCCGGCACCCTGGAGCGTCTCGAACTGGCCGACACCGCCCTGACGGGCGAACCGGTGATCCGCGACGGCAAGGTGATCACCTCTCGCGGCCCCGGCACCGCCATGGACTTCGCCCTCGAATTGATCGAAGCGCTAGCCGGTCGCGCCAAACGCGACGAGGTCGAAGCGCCATTGGTGCGCCCCTGAAAGCCGTCAAGAATTTAAACGCAAAGGCGCAAAGACGCGAAGGGCCGCAAAGTTCAGGAAAAAACCTTTGCGCCCTTCGCGTCTTTGCGCCTTTGCGTTGAAACCGGATTCGCCACGATGTTCATCCTGAGACTGATCGCCAACAACCTGGCACCGCTGACCCTGCTCGCGGCCGTAGCAGCCTATTTCGTCCCCGAGCTGTTCCTGCCGGTGAAGCCGCTGATCAGCTGGTTCTTCGGCGCCACCATGCTCGCCCTCGGCGTGGTGCTCAATCCCGATGAGCTGAAGGAGACCCTCAACCACCCCGGCCAGATCGGCATCGGGGTGATCACCCAGTACACCGTGATGCCGCTGGCCGGCTTCGCCGCTGCCTGGATCTCGGGACTGCCGCCGGCGCTGGCCCTCGGCCTGATCATCGTCGGCTGCGCCCCCGGCGCCATGGCCTCCAACGTCATCGTCTACCTCGCCGGCGGCGCGGTCGCCTACTCGGTCGCGTTGACCACCGTCTCCACCCTGCTCGCACCGCTGCTCACCCCCGCACTGGTGAAGCTGCTCGGCGGGGTGTTCATGCCGGTCCCCTTCTGGCTGATGGTCCAGACCATCCTCTTCACCGCGCTCTTCCCGCTGCTCGCGGGGATGGCCAGCCGCCGCCTGCTCGGCGAACGGCTCACGCTGGCCACTGAGCTGGCACCGGCGGTGGCGGCACTGGCCATCGTGGTGATCTGCGGCTATGTGGTCGCCGCCAATCAGGCGCGGCTGGGCGAGATCGGCCCGACCCTGTTCGCCCTGGTGGTGCTGGTCAACGCGCTGGGCTACATCACCGGCTGGCAGCTGGCCCGGCTGTTCCGCTTCGACCCCTCGCGCCGACTGGCGCTCTCCATCGAGATCGGCATGCAGAACGCCGGGCTCGGGGCGGTGCTGGCGCTCCAGCACTTCGACCCGGAGACCGCATTGCCCGGGGCGCTGTTCGCCACCTGGTGTATCCTCACCGCCGCCGGCGCCACCGCCTACCTGCGGCGACGGGCGGCACCTCCGATCCCCGCACCACTCCCCTGAACGACTTCAGCGGCTTTTTAGCGCTGGGCATGAAAGCGGAAACGCTTGATCATTTCGAGGGGCGCATGCAGTCCCTACGGCACCTCTCCATTCGCGTATTTCCTGAAGCGCTTCATCACCGATTTCGGCGGCAACTTGGTGCCCGGAATCTCCTTGAGCCCCCAACGCAGCAGCTCCCGCAGCAGCGGAAAAAGCCCCTCGCCCTTTTCGCTCAACCGGTACTCGTAGCGCACCGGCCGCTCCTGATAGGGCGCACGCACCACCAAGTCATGCTCCTGCAATAGTTTCAGGCGGGCGGCAAGGACGAGGAGCGACCTTCAGACCGTAATGCTCTGAAAGAATCGAATGCTCTGAAAGAATCGTGGCCTAAGGGCTCGCGAAAGAATAACTTCCTGTTTTGGGGCGTCGAGAT
>NZ_BAAHXB010000155.1:0-11360 GCF_054657215.1 Endothiovibrio diazotrophicus | reverse complement strand
GCGGGCCCTAAGCACCCACCTCACTCAACGCCGGGTAATCGGTATACCCCTCGGGTCCGGGCGTATAGAACGTCGCCGGCTCCGGCGCGTTTTCCGCCGCGCCGGCCCTCCACCGGGCCACCAGGTCGGGGTTGGCCAGGAACGGCCGCCCGACGGCGATGAGATCGCCGTTGCCCGCGGCCAGGTCGATCTCGGCGCGCCCGGCATCGTAGCCGCCGGAGAGGATCAAGGCCCACCCGTACGACTTGCGGAAGATCGTCTTGATGGTGTCGGGCACCGGCGGCGCCCCCATGGAGGAGTGATCCACCAGGTGGACATACGCCGGGCGGAACGCGTCGAGTCGCCGTTCCAGATAGGTGTAATCCGCCGTCATCGCGTCGTACGCCGGCATGTCGTTGAACACCCCGAACGGCGAGAGCCGGATACCCACCCGCTCCTTGCCCACGGCCCCCGCCACCGCCTCGATCACCTCCAGCAGGAAGCGCACGCGGTTCTCGATCGGGCCGCCGTACCCATCCGTGCGCCGGTTGGTGTTCGGGCGGAGAAACTGTTCGAGCAGATAGCCGTTGGCGGCGTGCAGCTCGATTCCGTCGAACTCGGCGGTCACCGCGTTCTCCGCGGCCCGGACATACTCGTCGACGGCCGCCCCGATCTCCTCGCCGGTCATCGCCTCGGGCACCGGATGGGGCTGCACGCCCGCGGCATCCGTGTACATCCCGCCCGCGGCCCGGATGGCCGAAGGGGCCAGCACGCGCCCGCCCGCGGGCAGGTTGAGCGGATGGGCGATGCGCCCGCAATGCATGAGCTGGAGGAAGATCTTCGCACCCTCGGCATGCACCGCCGCGGTAACGTCTTTCCACCCTTCGATCTGGGCCGGAGAGAAGATGCCCGGTATCCGCGGGTAACCGAGGCCGTTGGGCGACGGCGAGGTCCCCTCGGTGATGATGAGTCCGGCACTGCCGCGCTGTGCGTAGTACTCCGCCATCAGCGCGTTGGGAAGATTGTCGGTGGCGCGGCAGCGCGTCATCGGCGCCATCACCAGATGGTTTTGCAGGGTCAAGGGACCGAGGCTGGCCGGCGAGTACAGAATCGACATGGTGAAGTCCTCCATTTGGGGTGACCAGCGTGTCCGCGTCCCTGAGGGCGCCCCTCTTGCGCCGTCCGGCTGTTGGCGCACATCGTTTCCTCCCCGCACCGCCTTCCGGCGATGCGACGCCGCTCCTACGGCTCGTTCTCCGCTACCGCCGGCTCGGCGCCTCCTTCGGGGAGGCGGCGGAACGGTGATCCGCGCCCAACATCATGTACATGGCGGGGACCACGAACAGCGTGAACAGGGTGCCGATGGAGAGGCCGGTGGCGATGACCAGGCCGAGGTTGAAGCGGCTCACCGCGCCGGCGCCGCTGGCGGTGATCAGCGGCACCACGCCGAACACCATCGCCGCGGTGGTCATCAGGATCGGCCGCAGGCGCAGGCCGGCGGCGCGCTGGATGGCGTCGAGCTTGCCCTGGCCTTCGCGCTGCAGGTTGTTGGCGAACTCCACGATCAGGATGCCGTGCTTGGCGATCAGGGCGATGAGGGTGACCAGGCCCACTTCGGTGTAGATGTTCAGCGTGGCGTGGCCGACGCCGAGATTGATGAACAGCAGCGCGCCCGAGATGGCCATCGGCACCGAGACCAGGATGATGACGGGGTCGCGGAAGCTCTCGAACTGCGCGGCCAGCGCCAGGAAGATGATGATCAGGGCAAAGAAGAAGGTCAGCACCAGGCCACCCGACTCCTGGACGAACTGGCGGGAGGGGCCGGCAAAGTCGAAGCCGTAGCCGGCGGGGAGGGTGCGCCGGGCCAACTGCCGCAAATAGTTCAGTGCTTGACCCTGGGCAACGGAGGGCAAGGCGACGCCCTGAATGGTGGCCGAGTTGGCCTGCTGGAAGTGGCTGATCGTTTCCGGCTGCACCGAAGTGCTGAGATGCGCCAGGGTGGAGAGTGGCACCATGCGGCCGCCCGCGCTGCGCAGGTAGTAGTGCCGGAGCTGATCCGGATTCAGGCGGAAGCGCTGCTCGACTTGCGGGATGACCTTGTACGAGCGGCCGTCCAGCTCGAAGAAATTGACGTACCCGCCGCCCAGCATGGCCGATAGCGCCGCGCCGATGTCCTGCATGGTCAGGCCCAACTGCGCGGCCATGTTGCGGTCGATCTCGATGAGGGTCTGCGGCAGGTCGATGCGCAGGTCGGATTGCAGGAAGATGAACTGCCCGCTCTTTTGCGCGTCGTGCAGGAACTGCTGCGAAACCGGATAGAGCCGGTCGAAGGATTCGGATGAGGTGATGACGAATTGAATGGGTACGCCGCGCGCTCCGGGCAGCGGCGGCGGCTGGAACAGCGCGATCTGCGAGCCGGCGATGCGGCTCAGCTCCTGTTGCAGCTCGGACTGCAATTGGGTGGCGGTCCTCGCGCGCTCATCCCACGGCTTGAGCACCATGCCGCCGATCACCTGCGAGGAGGAGTTGAGCTGAAACACGTGGTCGGTTTCCGGAAAGCCTCGATACACGTCATAGATCCGATCGACGTAGAGCTGCCGTTGATCGACCGTCGCGGTGGGGTTGTTGAAGGCGATGGAGATCAGCACGCCCTGGTCTTCCTGCGGCGCCAGTTCCGACGTCGAGGTGGCATACAGGTAGTAGATGGAGCCGAGGATGAGGAGTGCCATCACCGCCGTCACCGGCAGATGATTCAGCGAGCCTCGCAGCCACCCCTCATAGCGCCGGTGCAGCCGATCGAAGCCGTGGTCGAGGAGCAGCGCCAGGCGGTCCTGCCAACGACGGCTGTGCGGATCCGGCGCCTGCAGCAGGCGTGAGCACATCATCGGCGACAGGGTCAGGGCGATGATGGCGGACATCACCACCGTGCCGACCAGGGTGAAGGCGAACTCGGTGAACAGCGCGCCGGTCAGTCCGCCCATGAAGCCGATGGGGATGTACACCGCCACCAGCACGACGGTCATCGCGATGATCGGGTTGGCCAGCTCGCGCGCGGCGCGCACCGCGGCATCCCGCCGCGACATGCCGTCATCCAGGTGACGGCTGACGTTCTCCACCACGATGATCGCGTCATCGACCACCAGGCCGATGGCCAGCACGATGGCCAGCAGGGTGAGCAGGTTGATGGAGTAGCCCAGCGCCAGCATCACCGTGAAGGTGCCGACGATGGAGAGCGGGATGGCGACCAGCGGAATGGTCACCGAGCGCAACGAGCCGAGGAACACGAACACCACCGCGGTGACGATCAGCACGGCCTTCACCAGGGTCTTGATCACCTCGTCGATCGACGAGTCGACGAACTTGGTCGAGTCGTAGATGACCTCGCCCTTCAAGCCGGTCGGCAATTGCGCCTGGATCTCCGGCAAGACCCGGCGCACGCGGGCGACGACGTCGAGCAGGTTGGCGCCCGGAGCGACCTGAATGCCGACGAACACCGAGGGCTTGCCGTCGAAGGCGACGTTCGTCTCGTAGTCCTCCGCGCCCAGGGAGACCTCGGCCACGTCGGTCAGCCGCACGACCCGCCCGTCGACCGACTTCACCATCAGGTTCCGGAAACCTTCGAGGGACTTCAGGCCGGTATCGACCGCCAGATCGATCTGCACCATCCGGCCCTTGGTGTTGCCGATGGAGGCCAGATAGTTGTTGCCCGCCAGCGCCGCATACACGTCGGTCGCGGTGAGGCCGTAGGCGGCGAGCCGTTGCGGGTCGAGCCAGGCGCGCAACGCGAAGTTTTTCGCCCCCAGGATCGCCGCCGTCTGCACCCCATCGACGGCCTGCAGCCGGGGTTGCACCGCGCGGTTGATGTAATCGGTAATCTGGTTCGGCTCGAGCACCTCGCTGTAGAACCCGATGTACATCGCATCGATGGTCTCGCCGATGCTCACCGACAGGATGGGGGTCTGCGCCTGCGGCGGCAGACGGTTGAGCACCGAGTTGACCTTGGCGTTGACCTCGGTGAGCGCCTTGGCCGAATCGTAGTTCAACCGCAGGTTGGCGGTGATGGTGCTGACTCCCTGCACGCTGCTCGATGTCAGATAATCGATGCCGTTGGCCTGGGCGATGGCATTTTCCAGGGGGGTGGTGATGAAACTCGCCACCAGATTGGCGTCGGCGCCGGGGTAGGCGGTGGCGACCGTGACCACGGCGTTTTGCGTGTAGGGGTATTGCAGCACCGGCAGCAACCCGACCGAGCGCAGGCCCAGCACCAGGATCACCAGGCTGATCACGGTGGCCAGCACCGGGCGCCCGATGAAGAGATCGGTGAATTTCTCGGTCATGCGCGGCTTCCGTTGACGACCACGATCAGGGGTCGGGTATGGGCGGATTGGGGTTGTCGGACGGCTGCACCTGGTTGTTCACCCGAATGGGCGAGCCGTTGTGCAGCTTGAGTTGGCCGGCGGTCACCACCGTCTCGCCGACCGTCACGCCCTGGAGCACCGCCACCTGATCGCCGCGGGTGAGGCCGGTGGTGATGAAGCGCTGCTCGGCCACCCCCTTCGGCGTGCCGTCCGCCTCCCGGCCGGCCTCCTTGACGATGAACACCGTGGCGCCAAAGGGGTTGTAGGTCACCGCGGCGTTGGGCAGGGTGATGTATTGGCGTGGTTGGCCGTCGGTGATGCGCACCGTGGTGAATACGCCGGGCAGCAGCGCGCCGTCCGGGTTGGGCACGAGGGCGCGCACCATGAGGTTGCGGGTGGCGGTGTCCACCTGCGGCTCGATGGCCGTCACCGTCGCCTCGAAGGTCCGGCCCGGCGCCGCGCTGGACTCCGCCACCGCCTTCATGCCGATGCGGATCAGGCCGATCTGGCTCTGCGGTACGGTGAAATCGACCAGCATCGGGTCGAGCCGTTGCAGGGTCACCACCGTGGTGCCCGGCGCCAGGTATTGGCCGAGGTTCACCTGGCGGATGCCGAGCCGGCCGGGGAACGGGGCGGCGATGGTCTTTTGCGCGATCCGCGCCCGCTGCCCGCGCACCTGCGCCTGGATGCCCTTGAGCGTGGCGGTATCGGTATCCACCACGGAATGGCTGATGGACTGCGTCTTGATCTGGGACTGATCGCGCCTGAGGGTAAGCTCGGCCAGCATGACCTGGACTTCGAGCTCGGCCAGCTGCGCCTTCAGCGGCTCGGGATTGAGCTCGACCAGAGGCTGGCCGGTGCTGACCTCCTCGCCCGAGTCGAAATGAACGGCCGTGACCAGCCCGTTGACCTCGGCGCTCAAGGCCGCCTGCTCACTGGCGCTGAACGTGCCCAGCGCCTCCAGGGTCGGCTGCCAGCTGCTTTCCCGCGCCACGGTGGTCGATACCGTTTGCGGCGGATCGGCCTGTGCCAGGATCGAACGGGCGATCATCCGGTTCTTGAAGCCTTGGTACGCCACCACCCCGCCCATGATCGCGCCGGCGATGACGAGCATGACGATCATGCGCTTGGTGTTGCCTTCGGTCATCGATCACCCCGTATTGACGATGCTCTCCGCGCGGGACAGACCCGGGCATCGGCCGGCGCGGTGGCCGCGATCCCGCGGCCGGTATGTCCACCCGTCGTCGACGGGCCGCTTCAAACGCTTCGAGTCGAATTCGTTGTAGCGGCTCCGCCGGTTTGCCGTCTGTCTTCCAACGCACATAGCCGCAGCCGGGCCGTGTGCCGACCGCCGCTTCGCCGCCGAGGCCACCGAACCGGGGTGATACGGTGGTTGGGGCGCGGATCAAGGTTCCGCGCCTTCATCCCGCCCGCTGAAAAAGCGGTAGTTGTTGCGTCCGTCCGCCTTGGCGCGGTACATCGCCGAGTCCGCGTTGCGCATCACGTGGTCCGCGTCGCGGCCATCGTCCGGATAGATGGCGATACCGATGCTCACGCTGATCCGGACGGTGTGCGCGCCGAGCGGGAACGGCGCGGCGATCGCCTGGAGCAGCTTGGCGGCCACCCGCGCCGCATCCCGCGGATGCTCGATCTCGCTCAGCAGGATCACGAACTCGTCGCCGCCGTGGCGGCACACCGTGTCGGTATCGCGCACCGCGGCCACCAGTCGTTCCGCCGCCGCGCGGAGCAACTGGTCGCCGATCGCGTGGCCCAGCGAATCGTTGGCCTTCTTGAAGTCGTCGAGGTCGAGGAACAGCAGCGCGGCCTGCTTGGCGTGGCGGCGGGCCAGCCCGATCGACCAGGCGAGCCGCTCGCCGAGCAGCACCCGGTTGGGCAGGCCGGTGAGCGCGTCGTGCTGGGCCAGGTGGGCCATCTTGCGCGCCATCGCCCGCGACTGGCTGACGTCGTGGAAGACGATCACCGCGCCGCACACCCGGCCCTCCCGGTCGTGGATGGGGGCGGCGGAATCCTCGATGGCGGACTCGCCGCCATCGCGGCGCACCAGCACGCAATCCGCGGACAGGCCGACGGTCCGATCCTCCTCGATGGCACGCCGGGCCGGGTCCGCGGTGGTCTCGTGGGTGGCGCCGTCGAAGATCTCGAACACCTCCGCCAGCGGCCGCCCCAACGCCTCCTCGCGGGACCAGCCGGTCATCTTCTCGGCCACCAGGTTCAGATAGGTCAGGTGGCCCGACAGGTCGGTGCTGAGCACCGCGTCGCCGATCGAGTTGAGGGTGACCTGGGCGCGCTCCTTCTCCTCGAACAGGGCGGCCTCCGCCGCGCGTAACCCGAGCTCCGTCGAGACCCGCGCGGTGATGTCCTCGACCGTCTGTACGTGGCCCTGCGGCACCGTCCCGTCGAGCATGGTGGCGCCGTGGATGCGCGTCCAGACGATGCTCCCGTCGCCCCGCAGGAAGCGCACCTCCGCGCGGAACGGTTTCTTCTCCCGCACCGTCCGGCGCCACTCGGCAACGACCCGCCGGCGGTCCCGCGGGTGTATCGCCTTGATCCAACTGGAGCCCAGGGCCTGCTCGAAGGTCAGCCCCGAGATCTCGTGGTAGGACGCGTTGGTATAGACGCAATGCCCCAGCGTGTCGGAGACGAAGATCCCCAGCGGGGAGGCGTCGCTCATGGCGCGGAAGCGCGCCTCGCTGACCCGCAAGGCGTCCTGGGTGGACTTGCGTTCGAGGGCGTAATGCAGGGCGCGCGGCACCCAGTGGGGATCGACATGGCGCTTGACGAGATAGTCGTGGGCCCCGTGGCGCACCGCTTGACGGGTGATCGCCTCGTCGCCCGAGGCGCACAGGATCAGGATCAGGGCGTCGGGGGCGAGTGCGCGCACCCGCTCGAGCGCCTCGATGCCGCCGCCGTCGGGTACCGCCAGATCGAGCAGGACGACCTCGATCCCCCCCCCGGCCAGGCGTTCGAGGGCCGGCGACAGGCGTGCCGCCGTTTCGACGCGAAACGCCCCGCCGTCGGCGTCCGCGCCGGTCAACGCCTCATCGATCCTCGCGGCATCGGCGGGGTCGGCCTCGACGAGAAGCACGCGGATCGATTGCCCGTGTATGGCATGAACCTCCCGCTCCCGCTCCATGGTCCTCCTCTCGCGGTGCGCGTCCGTATCTCTCTTTCGTAGTTGGCAGACTAAGCCGCACCCTCCCTGGCGTCTGTCTGCTGGCGCACATTGCCATGCTGCCCGCGCGGTGCCTGAGTGCCACGACGAAAAACGCCATCCGCGCGTTGTCGCGCGGATGGCGTTCTGATTTTCCCGCCCCGCCGCCTATTTCTTCACGGTCAGCGCGCGGGCGCGCTCGGCTCGCCGGCGGCGGATACGATCGACGCCCGAACCTCGCCGGCTCAGCCGCCGCGGTCGTCCTCATCCGCGGCCGGGTAGGGCAGGTGGAGATTGGGATGATCGACCGGCATGTCGAGATACGCCTGGCGGCTCGCCTCGGTTTCGAAATAGACGGTCAGGCTGCCGTCCTCCAGGGAGGGGTGACCCGCAACGTCGGCGATGTCGTCGCCGCTCATGGGGTCGATGGTGTTGATGCGATGGTCCGGCTCGTGCAGCCGATGGCTCTGGCCTTGATCGCGCGGCAGCGGGTCGGTCGCTACCCAGTTGAGATATTCGAACTTGACGGCCGGCTCGGTCCGCGAGATCGACGAGGTATTCATTCCATTCTCCTGTGAACCATCACCTGCCGCCTGTGAGGCTGCGCGGTGTGCGCGGTACCCGGCGGAGGCTCCATCCTGGTTGAAACACCGGGGGGCGGTGCAGGATGCGATAATGATTGAGTGATATTCTAGGTTTCTCCGGACAAATAGCGAATCACATTAATTGATGAGTGGCGCGCGTGCGGGTATTCATGCCTGAGCTATTTTTTTCAGTATGATATGAGGAGCGAAAACGGATATTTGCCTTGTTTATTCTGCGGGATTGACGCGCTCGGGTGGCCGGACGGCGTTTGGCTGATGCGTAATGTCCCGACGACTAGGGCTGTAGACTGCTATGCGTTCGGGCGTTGTATCAGGTGCGTTTTTCGCCCTCTCTCTTCTCTGTGCGTGGCCGATGTCGGCGTCCGCCGATGCCACGGCGGCGCCTACCGGCGACGCTCCTCCCATTAGCGCCTGCACTACGCTGCGCGCCGATGCCCTGGACCTACTCTATCCCTTCGCGGTGCTCGCCCAGGGGGCCTACGGCGGGAGCGAGGCGGGTGATGACCTCCTTGGGTACTCCGGTTGGGAAAGAGAGTACCTCTACGTCGATCCCCATAGCGGATTGCGCGCCTCGCTGTTTGTCGATCGGCAGCAGGGGCAGGCGGCGGTGGCGTTTGCCGCGACCGACGGCAGTGGGCTCGAGGAGTGGTTGACTGCCCTCCCTCAAGAGGGGGCGCGTGAGCTGCCGAGTCAGTATGTGGAGGCGGCGCTGGTGGGGGGGGTGGCCCTCGGTCTGGCCGCGGGCGTTCCGGTGGACGCCGGTGTGGATGAGATGCTGTTGGAGATCAACCCCGATTTCGACGGCGTGCGGCTGAGCGATGCGATTGAGAGCATCCGCGGCTACGATCTCTACCTGACCGGGCACTCGCTCGGCGGTGGGTTGGCCTCCTTCGTCGCCCATCTGTTCGGCGCGGTCGCCGTCACCTTCGACGGCGCGTTGCTTCACCCCAGTGAGTTTCAAAGCGATCTCGTCGCCTATCAAGCGGTGGCGGAGCGCTATTTCGCCGGGTTGGTAAAGCACTCTCCGACCATCGTCTACAACATCGTGTCGCGGGATAGCCCATCGGGCGGGTTCGATTTCGTTGCGACCTCGCCCGGCGCGTTGAGCGGGTCGCTCTGTTACGTGGATGTCCCGGAGGCGGCTACGCAGGCCGGTGGCGGTGATGTCGGCAGTGACGCCGATCCGCTCTGGTGGGACCCCTCGACCATCAGCTATGCGGTATCGGATGGCGTGCTGTGGGGCGCCGATGGACGCCACTCCCTCGGCGATCTGGTGGTGGCGATCGGCACCGAGCGCATTGAGGTACGGGGGCCGTCGAGCGTCGAAGAGGAGGAGACGGCCCAATACTCGGTGTTCGCCTATCTGCGCGATGGGGTGGAGCAGCCGGTGCGTCCCGTATGGTCGGTGGATGAGGGGTGTGGGTCGATCACCGAGGAGGGGCTGTTGAGCCTCTCGGCGGCGTGCGACTCCGAGGTGGTCGACGTGACGGCCGAGTACGGGATGTTTTCGGATCGGTTTCCGGTGACGGTGATCCGGGACCCGGCGTACCCGGTCTCGTTGGGGATCGACGGGCCCAACTGGCTGCGGGAGGGCGAAAGCGGGAGCTTCCACGCCTTTGCGCTGATGAGTGACGGGCGGCATAAGCCGATATCGCCCACCTGGAGCATAGTGCCGCCCAGGCGGGCCGATGTGGATGCCGCCGGAGTGGTGACGGCGGCGAATGTGACCGGGCACCAGATGGCAAAGGTGATCATCGACCACGGAGGGATGTCGGCGGAGCGGATCATTCAGATCTACGACTCCGGGCCGTCGGCGGGTTCGGTTCCGGCCTCCACCGGGCCGCTGGCCATTGCGCTGCAGCGTGTGGACGCCTCCGGCGCGATCTCGGTGGGTGATCCGGTCTCCTTTTCTCTGTCCGTTTCCGGTGGTGCGAGGCCCTACCGCTACCGCTGGTGGTTCGGCATCGGTTCGCCCAACGGCGGCGTCACCGCCGACGGCCAGCGCTACTCGACGCAAGCGGACCCCGGTTCGATCACCTTCTCCCGGGCGGGGCGCTACGATGTCTCCGTACGGGTCATCGATGCCGATGATACGGAATTGTTCGACAATGTTCAGGTGGTGGTGGAGTCCTCCGCCGATGATGGTTCGTCCGGAGACTCGCTGGCGGACTCCGGTGGTGACCCCACCGGAGAGCCGCTGGATTCCTCCACCGATGACGGACTCGGTATGACCTTTGTTACCCTCCCGGCGGGAAGCTTGATGATGGGCAGCGCGGAGTCGGAGCCGGGGCACGACCCCAGCGAAGGGCCGCAACACTCCGTTTCCATCCCTTCGTTCCGCATCATGACCACCGAGGTGACGCAGGGGCAGTGGGAGGCGGTGATGGGGAACGCGCCCTCGCTCTTCACCGCCTGCGGTGATGACTGCCCGGTGGAGAATGTCTCCTGGGAGGATGTGCAGGAGTTCATTGTCGAACTCAACCGGCTGACCGGCGGGAGCTACCGTCTGCCGACGGAGGCCGAGTGGGAGTACGCCGCACGGGCCGGCACCACCACCGCCTACTGGTGGGGGGACGATGCGGAACCGGAACGGGCCAACTGCCGCGATGCCAGTTGTGACGATGCCTTTTACGCCGCTGCGCCGGTCGCATCCTTCGATGCCAACCCCTGGGGTCTGTACGACACCGCGGGCAATGTGCGGGAGTGGGTGCAGGACTGCTGGAACGATGACTACAGCGGCGCACCCAGCGATGGGAGCGCGTGGGAGAGCGACGATTGTGGCCAACGGGTGATGCGCGGTGGCAGCTGGAGCGATGATCAGGAGGCGCTACTGCGCTCCGCTTCCCGGGTCGAGGCATTCGCGAGAGATCAACAGCACCCAGCCGGGTTCCGGCTTGCCCGGGATTAGCGATTCTGTCCGAGGCCCTTACCGCTCCAGCGCGCCCCGGTCACCACCTCGCCAGTCAACAGCGGGATCTCCACCCGCTGCGCCGCCGAGCGATGCCTCGGTGCGTATCCGGGAGAACGACCGGCGGGGGCTGGATGAGAGCCTACCGCCAGCTTCGGTGACGTCGGTGGCGGCGGGAGAGACCGAGGCTCGTGTCGAAAAGCGCCGATCCGCAACCGGCCTCGCGTGGCTGCTGTTCCGCGTTGCCCGCCCGCTGGGGTTCGAGGCGCTCGGGGAGCGGATTCACCCGATGGTGACCCTCGCCTACTTCTGCACCCTTCTCCACTACTAAGGGCCCG
>NZ_BAAHXB010000154.1:0-11804 GCF_054657215.1 Endothiovibrio diazotrophicus | reverse complement strand
ACCGACTTTCACGAACTGGTAGCGCCCCTGCCCGAGGCGCTGCAGCCCTTCGTGCCGCACTTTCGCTACGCGCTACACGACATCTCGTCCCACAGCGAGACCGAGATTCGCGGCGAGGTGCTCACCCGGCTGGTGCAACTGGCGCTACGCCACATCTACAGCGATCGACCGGCGGAACGGTTGGCGGAATTGGTCGCGCTGATGGTGGAGGTGTTGGAGAGCGAAGGCGCACCGGCAATCCTGGAGTCGCTGTTGCGCTACTATGTGAAGGGCACGCAGACCCTCGAAGAGGGGGACGTGCGTGAAGTACTGGAGAGGGCCCCACGGGGAGGAGAGCTGATGCAGACGTTCATCGACCGGTATATCGAGCAAGGGCAACAGGTGGGACGCAAAGAGGGGCGCGAAGAAGGACGCGAAGAGGGGCGCGTGGAGGGGCGCCATGAAGGTCAGGCACTGGTTCTCCTGCGCCAGATCGAACTCAAGTTTGGAGCACCAACGAGTGCCATTGTCGCGCGAGTCGAAGCGGCCGACGACGAGACGCTGCTGCGCTGGTCCGAGCGGATCCTTACGGCCGAGGCGATCGAGCAGGTCTTCCAATAGGGGGAATCCCCGATTCCCATCCGGGCGTAGATGGGCATCCTTTTCGTGGCGATCACCCACAGCGCCGGCGGCATCGCCGATACACCCACGCCCTGGCCGGCGCGGGCGGCACGGCGCCCAACTTCACGCTGGACAACCACATGGTGCTCATCGGCCTGTTCATCGGCGGCCTGGTCCCCTACCTCATGGCCATGGAGGCGGTGGGACGCGCCGCCGGCGGCATCGTCAACGAGGTGCGTCACCAGTTCAAGGAGAAGCCCGGGATCATGGACCACAGCGAGAAGCCCGACTACGGGCGTGCCGTGGATATGCTCACGGTCGCGGCGATCAAGGAGATGATCATCCCCTCGCTGCTTCCGGTGCTGGTACCGGTGGTGGTCGGCGTCTTCCTCGGCAAGGAGGCCCTCGGCGGCCTGCTGATCGGCACCATCATCACCGGTATATTCGTCGCCATCTTGATGACCACCGGCGGCGGCGCCTGGGACAACGCCAAGAAGTACATCGAGGACGGCCGCTTCGGCGGCAAGGGCAGTGACGCGCACAAGGCGACGGTCACCGGCGACACCGTCGGCAACCCCTACAAGGACACCGCCGGCCCGGCCGTCAACCCGCTGATAAAGATCATCAACATCGTCGCACTGTTGATCGTGCCGTTGATCTGATCGCGCCGACAAGAACCAAGAAGGGGGCTTCAAGCCCCCCTCTCTTCGGCCGGCTCTTTGAGCCGGCCTTTTTTGTTTCTTCAGTAAATATAGGCCTTACTCAAACTCCGCTTTGGGCTTCGTAACACATATCACCTAGTGTGTGAAAACATGGAAACCATCAGGGGCGAAAGGCGAATCAAATTTCTTTGATACCGAAATCCTGTATTCGGTCCGCCAACTTGGAGAAATATTGATAAAATTCCGGCGGCTGTTCGCCGCCGTCCCAGCGCAACTCCAGCACGCTATCGGTAAGCCCCTGCCCGCACCACAGTCCCGGGAACAATATGATTCGCCCACCAACACATTGGTGATCGATAAAATACGCGAACCGCAACAGCGTATTCCTCGAGAAAAAGAGTCCGCACTTGTCGCGTCGACCACTGATTGTATTGCCCTCGACAACCATCCGATGCCACTTCGAGTGAATCAGCTCGTTGTCCTGTACATAAGCTTCATCATCCGCCGCCCCCGTCGACCGGTTCCCCCGATCGGGAAGATAAACCGAGCACCCCCCGTTGTCCTCCACACTTGAAAGCAACTGTTCCGCTATTGCCCAATAGGACTCCGGCACATCCTCGTCATAATCCGCGACGACGATCAGTTTTTTGATCTTCTTTTCCCGTTTCAGCATTTCCGGGAACATCCGCCCCGAAGAAAAGCCGACCCACGAGCCGCCCGATCGCAGCAATTTCGACGCCGCGGATCCATCCCAGCGTAGCTCCGTCACCACTTCAGGCGACGAGCGCAAAATCTCCACCACCGACTCGTTGGACAGCGAAACCCCGTCCCCAAACAACCGAGCCACATCAATCGCTGCCCGCGAAACGGCAACTCCCCGTCCCAGTTTCGCGAGGCTCACCGCGTGATCGACCTCGTAGCCAACCGGAACGGCATCTCCCCCGACGGACGAAACCAAGGCCACCTCACCGCGATGAAGCCCGACGCCTACGCCCCCCTCTTCCAGAAGCGACGGAATCAAACGCGCAAGCTGATCGAGTAGCTCCCGATCCACCGCGGTGCCGCCGCGATAATTGGAAAAGGCTACGACGAGAGCCGTCCCCTGCCATCCAATGAATACACTGGGCTCACCCAGCGCCGGAGAAATGCGGTGGCGAAACTCCAACGAGACAAGGGACTGAATACGTTCGAGACGTCGCGGCACGCGGGCAACGGCCTCGCTATCGGACTCCGTGCCTCCTACCGCCAATAACACCATCGAAAAAACCGTCATCTGCTATCCCTCCCCCAACCGGCAACCTAAGCCCGCTGCTCGCGTTTCACCACTTCCGCATAGATCTCGTCGATCTTCTCAAGGACACAGATCAACGCCTTCGCGCTGCTGGTCCTCTTGCGGAACATCGGCTGGAACTGATGGGCCAGCTTGCCCCGGTAGACCGAACGGAAACCGTCATCCTTTCGAAGCTCCTGCAATATTTCGCGAGGCTCCTCCAGCTCACGACAGAATTGGAGTACACGCATCGCCATATCGGGCCTCAATTGGGGAGCGGGCGCTCCCCCCTTCACCACTTCGCGCAGACTGGCCAGCGCGTCATCTGCCCCAATGCCGGCGAGGAAGTCGTGGACACCGGTGCGGCAAGGCTGTTCAAGGGTTCCTTTCAGGAAGTTGGTGTCCTCCGCCATCCACGCAAGAATCCCTCTGGCGGAGGTTCCACATACCAGGCAGGGATCCCCGTCCACGGAAAGATCCGGAAACTGATGAAGGTGGTAGTGATACAGCAAGTCAACCGGCGCGTAACGAACGACCGCCCCCTCATGGACGAGACCGGTCAAGCTCAAACAGATGGGACATCCCTTCACGTACTCTCCGAGCAAAGAATACTCGAGGATCGCCCCCTTCTCTTCGCCGCCGCAGGCACTGCATGTCCCGATGGAGTACTCCGTGGCGGTGTGCCACGCATCTCCTCCCGCACGACAACTGAACAGATTGCTACAGAAACCGGCTTCCGAAATACCGGAAGAGACCACCTGGATGTTCCCGTCGGAGGCGGGGCGCATCAGGTTGTTGCACCGCGGACAGCGATCGACCATGCATCCGTCGTCCGGCAACGGGGAAAAGACCGAGCCATCCCGCGACGAGCAGTAGTGGCAGGTCTGCACCGTACGCAGACAACGGGGGCATTCCACCTTACCGTGCCCTTCGGTGAACTCCGCCGCCGGGATGGGGTAGTCGCAGTGGTGACACGTATAGAACTTCTCACCCGGATGGTCCTGACAAACCCACTCGTTCTTCAGGTTTCGGAACAGGTGGGTGTGGGATGACGACGTCGGACAAACAGGAAAGAGAAAATGGCGTTTCTCCCCGTTGTGGCACTGTTTCTCGCCGACGACGTGGGAGTGCTTGTGCACCAGTTGCTGAAATTGCCCGCCCTGTACACGCGGGTTGATCCCGTTTTCGAAAAACGGACGAAACTCCCGTGGAATTGCTACCACGCGCTCCTCCGCCGGGTCCAGCGTCACGCAGCCCGGACACGGAAAGGTCTTTTTCTCATACGCGAAGGAGACCTCCGAAAAGCGCCTGCTTCCACGCTGGAACTCCTCCCAACACAAAGGACAGGCGTGATAGTCGGTCGGAATCTTTTTTTCCGAATGATCCGCACACTCCCACCAGTAGGTCCGTATGGGACGGCGGCAGGTCGGGCAGTTATACGGTGCGCCGTCCGTACCGACTGCTACACCCTCCCCCCTTGAGCCGATCTTCTCCGCCAGCGAATACTCCGTGCATCCCCGATTGCCGCAGCGGTTGCGGATCGGCTTGTCGCAGGAAGGACAGACGATTTGGCTGCCGTCGAGACCAGCGATGTTGTAGGTACACCCCGCGTTGCCGCAAAACGCCTTCCGCGGCTGCTGTATTTCCTGCAACAGCTCGGGAACGTGAAAACGCGAACCGAAGACGAAGAACCGCTTCTGGTCTTTCTTTTCCACATGGCGAAACGCGTCACCATACTCCTCCGCCCGCGCGATCTCGCGGCCGTGACGATACAGCTGATCGTAGTAAATGATCGGAAAATCGGACTTGACCTGGGATACCGAGGGGCTGCTGACACCAAGCAGCGTGCTGGCCGGGGCGATAAACAACCTAGAAATCTGACTTTGCCGGGCGCGCTCCTCCTTTTTGCCCCCCTCCTCGATAATGTCGCTGACCGGCTGCACAATGACCAGATTCTCCTTATGCACAAGGCGCTCGACGCCCCCCTCAGTGAACACTCGACTACGGCAGGTCTTCAACGCACGATCGATATCCTCCTTGTTTCCATAGCGAACCTCGAAGCCGCGGTCTCTGGACAGCCAGCTGCCAATCACCGCCACCATGACGCCGACGAGATCGAATACCCAAGAGGCGTAGCCATCTTCCCCGCTCTCGGAGTAGTGTGTCTCTCCGATCACCGTAGGATCAATCCGCGCCACGAAGAGGTCGGCCACGGCCGAAACCGCGCTCGAACGTCTCGCGTCGTCGTCGTCCGCACTTTCGTCGATTGGGCGAAGAGGTACCGACATCTGGTCAAAGATCTTCGACAATCCGTCCAAGACACCGCCTTTTCCCAGCACCCGATGACCAAAGGGTGTCGTCGAGTTTCTCGGGAATTCGGTCGTCCCCAACCCGTACCGCGCACACACTCGGACCACAGCTTCCTGTTTCGTCTGAACAACCAGTTCCGCCGCTGTTCGCAGCACTTCGTTGCCGCCGTCTTCCGCCGAGAAAACCCGCTGATCGACGACATCCTTGAATATCTCCGAGAGGATCCAATCCAACCGCCGTTCCCGAGCCAGATCACGCTCGGCACCTTCTTCGCCTCGAATCGCCAGGATGATCTTTCGGCCCTTTTCTATGCGCTCGCGATTAAACGAATCGACCCGCTCCAGCTCCCCGATGGAGCGCTTGAGCTCTACATACGCCGGTGCGGCCCCATTCTCGGAAAGAGAGCGCAACGCCGTCCGCGCGACCCGCTCGACGGTATCGATATCCACGCCCTTGCCTTGCGGGTCGACAAAAAGCGCGCGCCATCGGATGGCCGCCTCCGAGATCTTCTCGGAAATCTGTTCGAGCCAGAGGGCGTACAGCTGATCCAGTTTGTAAGAACCACCGAATTTGATGTAGTTGACACGCTCCTCTTGAGAGGCCACGCACTCGTGACCGAACAGCTCGAACTTCAGAAGCGACGTCATGGCGGGAATTTCGATCCGGAATGGCGACTCCTCCGCGCCGTTTTCGATATTCAAGCACTTCTTTAATCCCCGGATCTTGTTCTTCGTATTCTCCGACAACACCCCCTGCGAGGCCTTCAAGCAGGCGAGAAGCGAGTTCACCCCATCTGCTTCGACATGGAGTTGACGCTCCACCGCATCACGAAGTAGTTCGCCGTTCGAAAGTGAGATATGCAGCAGTCCGCTGTCGTCACTCTTGGCGTGAATGAGCCGGTGACGGAGGCCCTCCAGGGCCGACGCGAAGTCATCGAAGCCGGAAAACACACCCTTCGGCGAAACACTCCCCCACCTGACGTTCCTGTTCAAAGATTTAAGCGATTCGCTCCACCCTTCCAGGATAGATTTTCCTTTGGCTTCCCTGACCGAATCCATCATTCGCTGCACGAATATTTTTTCGTTTTCTGAAATAGACATATCAACAACACCAATCGGCACGCCACATGACAAGCCATTGGAATTCATACACGACGCACACATCCGTTTATCCGTCGGTGTGTAATTCGCGAGAAGATAGTTGTCCGTATCGAATTCCGCCGTTGCTCTCTCGAGAACGCGACGAACGAAGTGCAGGGCCACTTCTCCGTCACGGATCGACGTGAGCCCGATGCTCGTCGATGTGCTGAAAATATACTTCCCGACTCTCTCTGCATCGACGCTGCTGGAGTCGTTGTTTTCGTTATCCGCGCTGGTCTGAATCGTCCCCCTCACCGCGTCATTACAACGCGCCAGGATATTTTCCGCCATGCGAAAGTAGGCCGCATTGACTCGATTCTCCGCGCTGGCATGGGCACTCTCGCGCGGGTGGTAGTTCCCATACAGATACACTTTCTCGAACGCCGACGGATCGCCGGCCCTGGCTCGGTACTTCATTCCGCCGTTGATCGGATACTCAACGTGAAGTTCCCCTTCGTGCCGCCAGTTTTTCAACAGTGCCAACTCGCTCAATGCGGCATATGCATTCGGGCGAATGCGATCGTTCGAGGACATGTGCTCGAACGCCTCCGGCAGCAAAAAGGAGCCTGTCACCCGCGACCAGCGATCGACTTTTTTCACCAGGAATGCAGCGTCCCAGAACATCCCCGCGCCGCTTCCGCCAGCGAGCGAGCAGACGATCTGCACTTCGGGGTAGCTGTTGCGTCCGGAGAGGTCGCGAACCGTTGCGACTGCCGCCTTGATCGCTCCGTAATACTCGTTGGCGACATGGAAGAAGCCGACCCGCCCCAACGGCCTCCACTGCCCGGCGCCATCTCGAGACTCATCGAAGTTGAAGACATCCGCCCCCTCTTCCTCCTCCAGGGGAAACCACGCTCGAATTGCTCGATGCTCGAACGGTGGATCGCTCTCCTCATCGTTGTCCCCTTGAACCGCATTGCTACGCAGCGAGTGCAGCACCCTGGCAATGGCGCCGTGCTCCACCACGATCATCCGCTCCAGCCGAGGCAACGATCTGCTGGTTTTAAAGGCGTGATCGCCCTGGGTGTTGGCGCCATACGGGAGTAGATCGTCAACCGACTCGTTGGGCCGATTGCTATCCTCACTGGCGTCGACGCCGATAAATTGAAAACGACCACTGGATAGACACCCGCTCAACGAGTTGTCTCCCCCGAATTTACTCAGCCATAAAATGTGCCGAAGCACCCTTACGCCGGTTCCACCCAATCCAACAAAGACCGTCGGGCGATAACTAATATTCATAACCAATTCCCTCGCGCCGAAAATAAATTCAAATATCTTAATTCACGCCAACGCTGCCAAATAGCGAGTGAACGGTAGAAAACCAGAAGTTGTGAATTGGCACCATCATGAGAATGACAGCCAGAACGATCACAACATATACAATATTTCGAGCCACCGCCACCGTGCCAATATGTTTTAACCAACCACCGTGAGGAAATAACCGGCTCATTTCCGACGACACGGCTCTCCACGGCTCGCCGCCGTTAGCCATTCTCGTCCCGGACATCCTCCCTGCCGACAGTACTCCACCGTACAGCAGGATGGAGATCTCCTTCTGAGCGTGATGAGCAACAACGAAAGCCAACCCCAAAAAGGTGAGCGCGGTCAGAATCGAAGACAGCCACCAAACCAACTCCATGTTCCATCCAGAAAACGGAAGGTATGCCTGCCCCGCGGTGGCACCAAGCACCGTGCCTGCCTTGATCTTGGAAATCTGACTCTTCCCGTTGGACAACACCCACATAACAAAATCCCCGGACTCGCTGCCACAGTCGCCATCGCCACACGCAAGTTTTCGTCTGACTCTTCTGTCTTTCCATGCGTGCAAACCCACCACAAAGAGAATCGCCACCAAAATTCCACTCACGACGATCGATGCATCAAATAGTACGGTGCTCACCCGCTTCTCCGGAAACTGCTTGAACTTTTTGTCCTTGTTCAGAATATCTACAACCGCCCCATTCAGATCAATGGAATTCAAGGTCGTATTGACCAAAAAGCTTTCCGACTTCACACCCGAATCGATCACTATTGATCTATCAATTTTATGTCTCCTGCCAATCTTCTTTCCGTCTTTTGAAAACTCTATCGACAAGTCATTCAGCAATATTTTTTCTGGATAGTTTTTTAAGAATTTCACATCAACTCTAACCAACGATACATTTCCATTCGACTGAAAACGCTGAGCGTATGATGTGCCTTGAATTTCTGCTGAAACACTACCCAAATTCAGCGCACTATACTCTTGCTTGGCAGCAGACGGATTCGCGACATCGACACGAACCAACGCGTTTTGAATTGCATCTACAGTGCTCAATTCACGCACCATTACGTCATCCAAATTCAACACTAACCTTTCACTACCACCACCCGTCAAGATGGTATTTTCTGCTACTGGAATGGAAATCGGCTTAGCGTCCTCTCTGTCACCAGCTTTCACGACCACCTTATCAATCTTAACCGGATAAACATCTTGATTTGTTGCAATGACGTGCAACTTCTTTTTCTTCACATCTAATGCAAGTGGCTTCGCATCACCATCTGCCACAACATCTATATTTCCTTCTATTTTTGGAGCACCGACCCCATACCAAACACCGTCACACTTATCTTTTAGCCCCTTAACAGCAGCTTCCGACCAAACACATAGCCACATATCATCAGCAAGAATAGCGTTCAACCTTGGATCAGCCACTGACAAATCGAACTTCCTGCTTTCTTTTTGTGAAAAAATCTCTACTTCCTTTGCAATATCAACAAGCTCTCCACCGCCGTCATTTGTACTCGAAAACTCAATCTTTGATGGCGTTTGCGCATACTCAGCACTATTTGTAATAATCAAAGAAAGTAGTCTACGATCAGTCGCCCACCTCACCGATTCAGCATTAATAGTAAATGGCTTGCTTGCGAAACCTTGCACACTGTACTCCTGCATACCACCAAGGTCATACACTCGCATTCGTAGCGGCCTATCTACCTTGATTAGTCTATCGAAACCTTCGGGCAGATCGATATTGACATTTTCGAAATTATTTGTATCAAAAACCCACTCTTGCGGCACATTCCCGTCTTTTATTTTTATCTTATACCAGGTTTTTTCTACTTCGTTCGCCATTTCAATCTTAATGATAGAGTTATATATATTATCGGTATTGCGCGCCTTGAACTCCAAGGATAACTTACCGGTCTTTTCCTGGGGAGAGGTCACACGAACAGACTGTTCATCAACGGCAATGTTGGTCCTAGGAGGGCTGTCAATTGGAAACTTTGCCCGATCCGACGTCCCAGATTCATCAAACACCTGAAGCTGATTCTGCTTTCGGTCAAAGATAAATCTTTTATTTAGCGCATCAAATGGTTCCGCACACGCCACATCCTGAGCTTTTGTAGCTGCGTCGATGAGCGTCTTGTGTACCTTACAGGAATCTTTTGTCACCCCATTTTCATCGTAGATCTTTATTTCCTTGATCGTTCCTAGAGAGTTTGACCTGTTCGCCACGGTCACCTTCAACTGATATCGTCCCGGAACAATCTCACTCCAGCGAGCAGCAATCGGCACAATTACGCCGGGGACACGGGTAACCTTGGCCTCCTTTCTTGCAGTAACACTATCGGCATCGTAGGCAACCGCAACCCACACCGTGTCAATCAGCATGCGATACACGTCATTCCCTATTGGTACCGACAGTGGGCGCGTCTCCCCTCCGGTGAGGGGTGTGGTGTTGACCTTTAATACTCGTTCTGGCGGGCCATCTCCTACAGCCTCTTTAAAAATCAATACTGAATGAGGTTTTTTCTCCTGCTTCCCACCATTCTTCGTTTCTACAATCAACAGATGGTCGCCCCCCCCGGTCTGGGCCTCCAATTCCACCTTCTGCACCTCTAGTTCACCAACATCTCGAACCGACACCTGGTATCTCTTATCCCCTCCCGCGGTTCGAGACTGGTCATGGACCGATACGTACAACTGCTTCGCAGCCGAAATCCTCTCCACATGCTCGGGATTGACCAAATAGGTTCTCGTCACTCTTCCGTTTGGCTCGATCGGCCCTCGAGACTCATCGATCAACGACGGCATGATTCGGTCTCCATCCAAGGAGTCGAACAACTCAATGCTGCGTACTGTGTTTCCCACTTTTCCGCGATTGTATAGAGACAGCTGTATGTTGTACCCCCCTCTCCCGTTGGGCTGGCCGGTGGCAGACTCCACCTTCAGCGGTGGCAACATGAAGCGGTTGAAGGATTCCGCCACCTTACCGGCAAAACTATCAATGTCGCGACTGAGACTCGCGTACTCCAATACCGCACCGATCTCCTTCTTCTCTATAGTCGTTATGGTAGGCCGCAGTGGGAAGAGCCTGTTGAAGCACTTCCCATACGGAAACGCTACAGTCTTTAGTTCATTCGTTTCTTTGTTTTTAGACGTTTTCGTCTCTGGCATCTTCTCCGGCGAAATATAGATGAACGCCAGCACCACCGGCAGTTGCTTCAATGCCAATCGACTCTTGTTCCCTTCCACCAACTGTTCGAGGTTCGACGTCCCCCACCCCCTACCGCCCGCGATAAAGCGGTCCGCGGCCGCGCACAAGTCCGTGCTACTGTTTCGTGGATCGTGGATGAAATCACTCGCGATCAGCACCATCTTCATTCGGCCATCCGCCGCCCCGTAGATATAGGGATTGGTGTAGATCGCGGAAAACAGTCGATCCAAATCAGTCTTTGAGCTCTCCTTCGACTCGGCAAATTGCGTTAATTCTTTTTCGATGTTCTTCTGCTCTTTCCCGCCGATGTTTTCCTGTATCGGCTTCACGTCCTCTCCAAACGAGTAGAGGAACACCTGATCCTGGTCGGTGAGGTAGGGCAGTTGTTCGTCGAACGGGTTCTTCGACTGGAACAGCTTCATCAACATTTCGGGAATTTTCCTGCTGGGCGAATCCTGCCCTCCCCCCAGCACCGTCGAAGAGCGGTCCAGATAGATGAACACATCTTTGGGCGGGACCTCTTCTGCGAGCGAATTTCCTACTAGGCAGAATGAAAGCAGCACCCCAATCAGTTTCCAAATTGTCACGTTGTTCATCTTTGATACCTTCATCTGCTCCAATCCCGACTTTCTCTCGCGAACCGACGCAAGAAAGCGGCTGGTCCTCGCTTGAGTCAGCACTCTTATTTCATCCCACACGCAGACATACCTTCGACGCGTGGAATGTGGGTTAAGCAACAAGCGAGCCAACCCAGACCTTCCCGTTAATCAGCGGGTTAGCCGAAAGGAGTCATGCGAAAGGTGTTCAGTTCAAGAGGGGTGACGAGCGAACTGAACAGTTTTTTCGGATAGAGGGGTGATTTCAGGAAGGACACAACGGGCACCGCGAAACGCTGCGGGTGCAACTTGTTTCACCGCTGGCTTACAGGAAGTAAGAGTTTAGCCTTTTGAAAAAGGCTAGCGGCCCGCGGGCGGGCCGGGGAGGTCTCAGGCGGCGCGATCGACGGCTTGATGGAGATCGAGCTGGCGGTGTTTTCCGGCGATGGCCTCGCGGGTGAGGCCGAGGACGAATTCCACGGGATGCTCGCCTTGCAGCTCGGCGGTGCGAAACAGCGACAGCAGCTTGGCATAGGTGGCCGCGCCGCGCTCGGAGCGGTTCTGCTGGCAGGTTTTGCGATTGGCCACGGGTTTGCGCATCTGTCGCTCGCCGAGATCATTGGCGGGGGTGACGATGGCGTGATCGAGAAAGGTGAGCAGCTCGCCACGGAAATTCGCCAAGCGCTTGCGCAGGCGAACGGCATCGTCATCGGTGCAGGGCGCCTCGATGAGGGCGTCCAGAT
>NZ_BAAHXB010000153.1:0-11811 GCF_054657215.1 Endothiovibrio diazotrophicus | reverse complement strand
AAGTTATTCTTTCGCGGGCCTTTACTCCACCACCGCCACCGACTTGATCTGCACCCACACCCGCTTGCCGGGGGCGAGCGCCAGATGCTCGGCGGAGCGGGCGGTGAGCCGCGCCACCAGCGGGGTCGGCCCCACCTCGACGCGCACCAGGCGCACCGCCGGATGGGCGCTCTCGGCAGTCTCGGTGACCACCCCCTCGATGACGTTGAGGATGCTGCTGTCGTGGTGCGGCGCCAGCGCCAGGCTGACATCGCGGGCGAGCACCCGCAAGCGGATCGCGCCGCCCACCGGGATACCGGCGTCGCGCACCCACAGGGCGCCACCGGGGAACCCGGCGCGGGCCAGGTGCCACGCCTCGTCGCGCTCGGCGACGGTGGCGGTGAGGACCACACCGGCGTCCTCGTCGTCGCGGATCGGCAGGTCGAGGCGCGCCAGGGTCTCGCCGAGGGGGCCGCTGGCCACCGCCCTGCCCCCCTCCATCACCACCAGGTGGTCGGCCAGCCGCGCCACCTCCTCCGGCGAGTGGGTGACGTAGAGCACCGGGATCTCCAGGGTGTCGTGGAGCTGCTCCAGATAGGGGAGGATCTCGCCCTTGCTCTTCAGATCAAGCGCGGAAAGGGGCTCGTCCATCAGCAGCACCCGCGGGCTGGTGAGCAGCGCGCGGGCGATCGCCACCCGCTGGCGCTCGCCGCCGGAGAGGCGGGCCGGCGCGCGGTCGAGCAGGTGACCGATGCCGAGCCACTCCACCGCCTGCGCCAGCTCGACCCGGCGCAAACCGGGTGGGATCCGCCGGTAGCCGTACTCCAGATTTCCGCGCACCGAGCGGTGGGAAAAGAGGCTCGCCTCCTGGAAGACGTAGCCGATCGGCCGGCGATGCACCGGCAGGAAGCGCCTGCCCCCCTGCCACACCTCGCCGTTGACCGTGAGCAGCCCTTCCGGCGCACGTTCGAGTCCCGCGATACAACGCAGGGTGGTGGTCTTGCCCGATCCGGAGTGGCCGAACAGCGCGGTGACGCCGCGGCCGGGGAGCTTCAGGTCCACATCCAGGGTGAAATCGCCGAGACGGGCGTGAAAGGCCGCTTCGATGCTCATTGCACGCTCCCCTTGCTGAAGCGGCCGTTGACCAGATAGAGGGTCATCAGCACGACGAAGGCGAAGCCGAGCATGCCGCCGGAGAGGAGATGGGCCTGGCCGTATTCGAGGGTCTCGACGTGGTCGTAGATCGCCACCGAGAGCACCTTGGTCTCGCCGGGGATGTTGCCGCCGATCATCAGCACCACACCGAACTCGCCGACGGTGTGGGCGAAGCCGAGCACCGCGGCGGTGAGGAAGCCGGGCCGGGCGAGCGGCACCGCGACGCTGGCGAAACGGTCCCACGGCGAGGCGCGCAGGGTGGCGGCCACCTCCAGCGGGCGGTTGCCGAGCGCTTCGAAGGCGTTGTGCAGCGGCTGCACGACGAAGGGCAGCGAGTAGAGGGTGGAGGCGAAGACCAGGCCGGCGAAGGTGAAGGGGAGCCCGCCGATGCCTAGCGCCTTGGTGAGTTGGCCGCCGGGACCGTCGGGCCCGAGAAAGATCAGCAGGTAGAAGCCGAGCACCGTCGGCGGCAGCACCAGCGGCAGCGCCACCACCGCCGAGACCGGCTGCTTCAGCCAGTGGCGGGTGCGCGCCAGCCACCAGGCGATGGGGGTGCCGACCACCATCAGGAAGAGGGTGGTCAGTCCCGCCAGCTTGAGGGTCAGGACGACCGGTTGCCAATCGAAATCCATCATGTCGTTTCCGTTGGGGAGAACGCGCAAGGTACGCGAAGTTGAGCGCTACCGCCAAGGCACCCGTAGGTCGGGGCTACCGCCCCGACGGAACGGAGCCAGCGGGGCATGAACGCCACCCTCCCCCGCTGAGCGGACCGTACCGTTCGGACCGCCACGCGACGAAGTCAAACGCCGCTGCCCCCGTTCCCGTCGCCGCGGTAGCGACGACCTACTCGACGCCGTAGCCGTAGCCGGTGATCACCTTGCGCGCCTCGGGTCCCTTGAGGAATTCGAGGAACGCGGTAGCCGCGGGATTGGCCTCGCCCTTCTTCAGCAGCACCGCCTGCTGGGCGATGGGCGGGTAGTAGCCGTCCGGAATCTCCCAGCGGCTGCCGGCGTCGCCCTTCCACGCGGTCACCTGGGAAAGGGCGACGAAGCCGGCGGCGACGTTGTTGGTGGCGGCGAACTGGAAGGTCTGGGCGATGGAATCCCCCTTCACCACCTGCCCCTTGAGGGTATCCCACACCCCGAGGTGCTCCATCACCTGCCGGGCGGCCAGCCCGTAGGGCGCGGTCTTCGGGTTGGCGATGGCCAGCCGGCCGCCGTCGCCTGATTTGAGGAACGCCTCGCCGTCGCTGAACCGACCGGCCTCGGGGGTCCACAACACCAGCTTGCCGCGGGCATAGGTGAAGCGGCTGCCGACCACCGCCAGCCCCTCCCCTTCGGCCTTCTTCGGCCGCTTGCTGTCGGCGGCGAGGAACACCTCGAAGGGGGCGCCGTGCTCGATCTGGGCGTAGAGCTTGCCGGTGGAGCCGAAGCTCACCTTGGCGGTGTGGCCGGTAGCCTTCTCGAACAGCGGCACGATGTCGCGGGTGGCATCGGTAAAGTTGGCGGCCACCGCCACCGAGACCTCGGCGGCGTGGACGGTGGCGGTGGCAAGACCCATCCCGAGGGTCAGGGCGATGCGCTTCAGGTGCTTTCTCATGGTCGTATCCTCTGTGTGTTGGATCGGTGTGATCAAGGGTGCCCGGTATATTCGGGCGGTTATAACGAAAGTCAGCAAGCGGGATCGATGGGCAGCGCCAGGATCACGCTGGAGGCCTTGAACAGCGCGCAGGCCGGCGCACCGACGGCGAGCCCGAGGCGATGGATGCTCTCCCGGGTGATCAGCGCCACCACCTCCAGACCACCGGGGGTGATCACGGCCAGCTGACCGTTCACCGGGCCGTTCTCGATGCCGCCGACGGTGCCGCAGTAGACGTTGCGGGCGCTCACCCGCGGCGGCGTCTCGCCGGCGGAAAGGAGCACCGAGGTGGCCTTGACCAAGGCGACCACCTCGCTCCCGGGACGCAGCCCGAGGGCCTCGGCGCTGGCCTGGGTGATGGTGGCGATCAGCCGGTCACGGCCGTTGAGATCCACCTCGATCTCGGCGCTTACCGGCCCCATGCGCACCGTGTTCACGGTGCCCGGGTAGCGGTTGCGGCTGCTCACCAGCAGATGATCCATCCGCATCTCCATCGACAGGCTGTCCATTTGGAACTCCTCCCGGCTGTTGGGGCTGAAACGGAGCGGCATCGATATATTCAGCGAAATATAACGGCTTGCGACCGCTGTCGACTCCTCTTGGAGCAACAAGCGTTCCGATCAGACAAACAATTTATAATCAATCAGTTAAAGAAATTACCGGGAGGGCATTCGTGTTGCAAAGCCGACACAATGCGTTATACACGACAGAATATAACGAGACGAACAAGCCGATAGGACGAGAACCAATTGACGCGCTGAAGCGACTCGCGAAAGGCGATCAAGCGCCCCCCTCCCCTCTCCTCTGGTTACGACGCTCTGCGTCGTAACCAGACACCCTGGACGCTCTGCGTCCTTATGACTAGCCGGGAACTCAAAGGGTACCTTCGCGCGGCACGACGCAGAGCGTCGAAGACAGACGTTTCCACGCGGAGCGTGGAAACGAGAGAGGGTTCCACGCGTACCTACGCGGAAGGACGTCTCGTTGTGGAACCGACGGCTACCGACGCAACAGGACGGACCGTGTCCGCCGCAACGCCTTCCCGGCCCCTGGCAGGGGCTATCGGAGACGTTGCGGCGGGCACGGCCCGCCCTGGATCGAAAGGCCGTTTCCGCGAGGTGCCGACTACGCCTCGGCCGACTCCTCCTCTTCCAGCTCGAAGCGCACCCGCCCCTCGGCGTCCACGCCCATCGCCTTGGCCAGCCACGGCGGCGGGTTGCCGGCGACCATGGCGCGGGTCTGCTCGGCCAGTTCCGGGGCGGGCACCGGCTCGGGGCGCTTCACCGGATGGACGTCGGCGCGAATCACCTTGGCCGCCGCCGGGCCGCCGATGGAGACCACATAGAGCAATTGGCAGTCCTCGATCAGCGAGGCGCGGTAGGCGTTCTTGTCGTCGCGCGCCTCGGGACCGAGGGCGGAGCGGATCGCCACCAGACGCACCTCGCTCGGCGAGATCTGATAGATCAGGAAACGGGCACAGGTACCGAAGTGGCCGTCCATCAGCTCTCCGCTATTGGAGGCCATGGCGACGCGGATCGAGTCGGGCATGTCGCCCTCGGCGTAGGGCTGTACCTCGGGCAGTTCGGGATCCCGGGAATCGGCATCGGTCTCGCCGCGAAGGATCGCCGCGGCCTGCTTGAGGGCCGCCTCCGGCATCTCGACGAAATCACCGTCGGCGCCGGTGCGCAGGCTCTTCACGGTCACCTTCCACAACTTTTCGGCGCTGAGCGGCAGACCGAGGGAGTCCACCAGCACCTTCATCAGACGGGCAGGCTCGGTATCGGGAAGAACCCGCGCGGCCAGTCCGATGCGCAGGGCCAGTTCACGGGAAAGAGAGTCGTTGGACATGACGGTCACCTCAGGGACGGGATTCTTCCGGGGAATCGAGCGGGTCGCTCAGCCGGGGCGGTGACGTCGAAGGAGAGAGTGAGAGAAGAGCTTCCAGCGTTCCCTTCTTCACTTGAAGGCGGTGCCACCCCCGCGGCGGGCACGGCCCGCCCTATAAAATTCATGCTGATTTTTTGGCCGGCGGGGAGTTGGGCAGGCCGCAGGCCGGGCCCAACTCCCCGCCGGCCAAAAAATCAGGCGTAGACGATGCAGTCGTCGACGTCGCAGACATCCATGCACTTGGGCGAGTCGTAATCGGGCTCACACTCGGTGCAGGTGCTCTCCTTGACGACGAAAACGCCACGCTTCGGCGAGATGGAGGCGGTGGGGCACTCCGGCTCGCAGTCGCCGCAGCTGGTGCAGAGGTCTTCGACGATTTTCACGGCCATGGTTGAAATCTCCTGAATACTGAACGGGTTCGCCTTAGAGGCGCTTGGCACGCAGGGTGATCGGGAGCTTGGGCTTCTCGTCCATCGGCTCCAGGTAGAACTTGGAGCCGTCTCCCAGGACCACCTCACCGCCCCACTTGTCTTCGCTATCGAACTCCAGGGATTCGACTTTCTCCTCCAGATCCTTCTTGGGAACGTAGAGGGTCATCTCCCCGTCCTGCTCGCGAATCATTACGCTGGGCATCGCTTTCTCCAGATTGGCCACGGAGCCACGGAGGGCACGGAGTGGTTGATTGAATCGACTCCGCGTTCTCCGCGTCTCCGTGGCAATCGACTACCTGACCAGGTCGTGGTTGTAGTCGGTGGTGCCCATGCCGCGGGTCTCTTCGTCGAGACGCTCCAGCACTGCGTTGACCAGGGTGGTGAGGATGTACATCGCGCCCTCGTAACCCAAGGTGGTCATCCGGTGCAGGTGGTGACGGTCGAAGATCGGGAAGCCGATGCGGATCAGCGGAACCTCGAACTCCTTGCCCTTGTGCAGGGTGTCGCGCTGGATGAACTTGCCGTAGCTGTTGCCGATCATGAAGTCCGGCTTGTTGGTGAACATCAGCGAACGGAAGTGCCACAGGTCCTTGCTGATGTGGACCTGGGTGTCCTTGCCATACGGGGACTCATCGAGCATCTTCTTCATCGCCTTCATCCAACGCTTGTTGGCGTGGCTGACCAGCACGTCGGTCGGCTCGGCACCCATCTCGAGCAGGAACTTGGTCATGCCCATGGCGTAGTCGGCGTCACCGTAGAGGGCGAAGCGCTTGCCGTGCAGCCAAGTGTGGGAGTCGGTCATCATGTCGACCAGACGACCACGCTCCTTGGCCAGGGAGGCGGGGATCGGCTTGCCGGTAACCTCGGAGACCTTCATCAGGAACTCGTCGGTCCACTCCAAACCCATCGGGATGTTGAGCTTCGGCACCTCCTGCTTCCAGGTGCTCTCGACAAATTTCTTGGTCTTGTCGGACTGCCAGGGCTGCAGGTTGAAGGTGGTGATGGCGTTGGGGGCATCCTTGATATCGGCGATGGTGGTGCCGCCCTCGTACATCCGATAGGTGCCGTCGGCCGGGGTGTCGAGCACCTCGGAGGGGTCGGAGAGCATGGTGCAGTCGACGCCCATCTCCGCCATCATGCGGTTGATCACCCGATAGTTGCCGAGATAGGTCTCGAAGCCGGGGTTGATGTTGATCTTGCCGTTGGAGCCGACCTCCTTACCCTCCATGTAGTTGAGGGTGAAGTAGCGCAGGATGCCCTCCTGCATGTTGTCGTAGCCGGTGGTGTGGCTGCCGACGAAGGAGGGGGTGTGGGCGAACGGGACCGGGAAGTCCTGCTCGATGTGCCCCTCCTTCTTGGTGTTGCCGATGAAGGCGTTGAGGTCGTCACCGATGACCTCGGCCATGCAGGTGGTGGAGACCGCGATCATCTCGGGCTTGTACAGCGCCTTGGCGTTCTCCAGGCCGTCGAACATGTTCTTCTGGCCGCCGAACACCGCCGCGTCCTCGGTCATGGAGTCGGAGACGCAGGCGACCGGCTCCTTGAAGTGGCGGTTGAAGTAGGTGCGGAAGTAGGCAACGCAACCCTGAGAGCCGTGCACGTAGGGCAGGGTCTTCTCGTAGCCCAGGGCGCAGAGCACGGCGCCCAGCGGCTGGCAGGCCTTGGCGGGGTTGACGGTGAGCGCCTGGCGCTCGAAGTTGAGCTTCTGGTACTCCTCGGAGGTGGTCCACTGGAAGACCTCCTCGATCTTGTCCTGGGGCACCTTCTCTTCGAATTCGGCCTGCTTGCGACCGAGGGTCTCCTTGTACTCCTCCTCGCGGAAGAGGGGGTAGCAAGGCATCACTTTTTCAGCACTCTGAGGCATGACTCTTCTCCTCGCCGCGCCACCAATCCGTGACAGCGACGTAGATGTGAAAGATGGGATCGGTCGGTTGCGGGGGCCCGGCGGCACGTTTCAGTGCGGCCGCCGGGCCGTCCCCGCGGGAGACGCTTAGGCGGCGGCGGACGCCGACTCCTCGTCACCCTTGGCCAGCCAGGGGGCGGTCATCTTGCCCCAGGTGGGGCTGTTCAGGGTCATGTCCATATCGCGGGCGAAGATGGCGAAGCCGTCGTAGCCGTGGTACGGACCGGAGTAGTCCCAGCTGTGCATCTGGCGGAAGGGGATACCCATCTTCTGGAAGATGTACTTCTCCTTGATGCCGGAACCGATCAGATCGGGCTTGACCTTCTTGACGAACTCCTCGAACTCGTAGCCGGTGACGTCGTCATAGAGCAGGGTCGCGTTGCCCATCTCCTTCATGGTGCGGTCGTAGTCGTCGTTGTGGGCGAACTCGTAACCGGTACCCACCACCTCCATGCCGAGGTCCTCGTAGGCGCCGATGACGTGACGGGGACGCAGGCCGCCGACGTAGAGCATCACCCGCTTGCCTTCGAGGCGCGCCTTGTACTTGGCGATGATGCCATCCATCAGCGGGGTGTACTTGGCGATCACCTTCTCGGCGCCTTCCTTGATCTTGTCGTCGAAGCGCTCGGCGATGGCACGCAGGCTCTCGGCGATCTTGGTCGGACCGAAGAAGTTGTACTCCATCCACGGAATCCCGTACTTCTCTTCCATGTGGCGGGAGATGTAGTTCATCGAACGGTAGCAGTGGAGCAGGTTCAGCTTGGCCTTGGGGGTGTTCTCCATCTCGGCCACGGTGCCGTCGCCGGACCACTGGGCGATCACGCGCAGGCCCATCTCCTCGAGCAGGGTACGGGAGGCCCAGGCATCACCACCGATGTTGTAGTCACCGAGGATGGCCACGTCGTAGTCGGTGCCCTCGAAGGCCTGGCCGTCGCGGCGGGGCAGGGTCCAGTCGCGGATGGCGTCGTTGGCGATGTGGTGGCCGAGCGACTGGGAGACGCCGCGGAAGCCCTCGCAACGCACCGGAACGACCGGCTTGTTGAGCTCCTTGGCCTTGGCCTTGGAGACCGCCTCGATATCGTCACCGATCAGACCGATCGGGCACTCGGACTGCACCGAGATGCCCTTGACCAGCGGGAACAGGGCCTCGGCCTCGTCGATCAGCTTGGCGAGCTTCTTGTCGCCGCCGAAGACGATGTCCTTCTCCTGGAAGTCGGAGGTGAAGTTCATGGTGCCGAAGGTGTTCACCCCGGTGGTGCCGACGTAGTAGTTGCGACGGCCGGCGCGCGAGTACTGGCCGCAGCCGACGGGACCGTGGGAGATGTGGATCATGTCCTTGATCGGACCCCACACCACACCCTTGGAGCCGGCGTAAGCGCAGCCGCGGATGGTCATCACGCCGGGCAGCGACTTGCGGTTGGAGGTGATGCACTTCTTCGACTTGTCGACGCTCTGGTCGTTGGCGGCGAGGTGCTTGGCGCGATCCTTCTTCGCCTTCTCGGGATAGACCTCCAGCACCTCCTGGATGAGGGCTTCGGTCTCTTCGCGGGTCATGTTCGACATTGGCTTGGTCTCCTGTAACGCCGCCCAATCCGGCGGACGCTCTGGGAAGATTGATCGGTCACGGAGTCCCGGGGGTCTCGGAACACGCGCCTTGCGCGTGCCCCGAGTGGCTCTCCATCGCCGTGACCATGTCTCGCTCAGTGAAGCGAAGGGGTAGACCTCGGGGCCGGCAGGCCCCTCGGCCGATCCCGATTAGGCAGAGGCCGTGGCGGCCGCGAGCTCTTCGGCGGTCTGACCGATGATCGACTCGTCCTCTTCCTCGAGGATACCGAAGCTCATCATCACGTCTTCGAGGGCATCCATGGTCAGCGGGGTGGGGATGACGAACATGGTGTTGTCGATCACCTTCTGGGCCAGGGCGCGGTACTCGTCGGCCTGCTTCGCCTTCGGGTTATACTCGATGACGGTCATGCGGCGGATCTCGGCGCGCTGCACCTCGTTGTCACGCGGCACGAAGTGGATCATCTGGGTGCCGAGCTGACGGGCCAGCTCCATGATCAGCTCATCTTCACGGGCGGTGTTGCGGGAGTTGCAGATCAGGCCGGCGAGACGCACGCCGCCGGAGCTGGCGTACTTCACGATACCCTTGGCGATGTTGTTGGCGGCGTACATCGCCATCATCTCGCCGGAGACCACGATGTAGATCTCCTGGGCCTTGTTCTCGCGGATCGGCATGGCGAAGCCGCCGCAGACCACGTCGCCGAGCACGTCGTAGAAGACAAAGTCGAGGTCTTCCTCGTAGGCGCCCTCTTCCTCCAGGAAGTTGATGGCGGTGATAACGCCGCGGCCGGCGCAGCCGACGCCCGGCTCAGGACCACCGGATTCGACGCACTTGACGTCGCCGTAACCGACGGAGAGCACATCCTCCAGCTCCAGGTCCTCGACGGAGCCCGCCTCGGCGGCCAGGTGCATGACGGTGGTCTGCGCCTTGGAGTGCAGGATCAGACGGGTGGAGTCGGCCTTCGGGTCGCAACCGACGATCATCACCTTCTTGCCGGCCTCGGCCAGGGCGGCCACGAGGTTCTGGGTGGTGGTGGACTTGCCGATGCCACCCTTACCGTAAATCGCGCATTGACGCAGAGCCATGGTTAATCTCCTATTGCTTTGTCACTGCCCACCGGAGCGGGCGACCTGGGAACGAAAAATTCGCGATTACCCTCTTGCGAGCGACGTGCCACCCTCGAAACATCTAGTTAAGTTACTGTTTTTCAAGCAAACATCCTGCCGACCGTGAAGCAAACCCTACGCACAAATGCAACAAAGCCCGTTCCCGCCTGTGGCAATGGCGACAACCCCACCGACAAAGGGGCCTACAACGGGGCGCGACACCCCGACAAAGCGCAAGACACACCCGCCACCACCCTCCCCCGCCACGCCCGGCTGCCGATCAACCGCTGCAACCTGCCGGCGGCGATCCTCGGCGGGCTCACCTTCCAGCGCCATCCCACGTCGTTGGCGATCGACGGCGTCGACGAGTTCCACCGCGACCTGCTGAGGGAACTGGACCGCTTCGGCGAGAAGGCACGGCGTGAGGAGATCTTCACCCATTACATGGAGGGGCAGTTCAGCCTGGAGAGCCCCGAGGAGGCGGGCTGGGCGGAGGGGATGCGGCGCAACGCCGACTACCGGCGGGTGATGCGCGGCTGGTCGTTCGACGCCGACAACCGCGAGGCGGCGGTGCTCAAGGCGTGGGTGGAGTCGCGCTTCGGGCTGCGCACCCGGCATCACCGGGTACCGCTGGAAGGCGACGAGGCGGCCCATCACCGCTTCCTGGTGGAAGCCGCCTCCGGGCTCTACAACACCAACGCCCTGGAGCACCAGCTCGACCTGCTCTACCGCTACTGCCAGTATGAACTGACTCGTGAGGACGCAGCGTCGGAGCGTCTCACCCTCTATCGCGGAATCAACCACCTCGACGATCACGGTCTATTGGAGAAGGGAGAGAACGGGCGCAGGGTGATCCTGCTCAACAACGTCAACTCCTTCACCCGCAACCGGGATCGGGCGTCGGAGTTCGGCGATCACATTCTCACCGCCAAAGTACCTACGACGAAAGTGGTCTGCTACAGCGGACTGTTGCAGGGGTTGTTGCGAGGGGAGGAGGAGTATGTGGTGTTGGGGGGGGCGTATGAGGTAACAGTTGGGTATTTCTAAACCACGAGACATAATATTTCATATAAATCCCCCCGCCCGCCGAAAAAACAACACGGCACGATCAAATCAACAAACCACTTTCTCCAACACAATCTCTCCCCCGACAAACTCCCTTGTATGCGAACCAAACCCCACAAAACACCCGGTCAAGGCAACCCCTTCTGGACTCAATTCCAAGACTCCCGCACCAAACTGAATAACCTCTTTCCTCTTGTTATCATACTGCAACCTTAGATACCTATCGTACAAAAATCCACCAAACATAGAAACCTCCAATCTAATATGCTTCCCATCTCGATCAAATTCGTAGACAAGCTCTCCATGAACCTCTCGTCCAATCACTCTAATATTTGAATAACATGTCGCTTCAATCTCTCCTCCATCTTTGGCATTCTGCACTCCCCTACCTTTCCAGCATCCCTCAAGCGCAGCACGACGACTCTCAGGTATCTTTCGCAGCCCTTTGTCTCTAAAGACTTTTGCAGAATACACTCCTAAAACAGGCGACACCAAAGTTGCCACTATCGCCACAACCGAAAGACCGGCACTGAGACTATCCATACAATTCTCCATTTACTCAAATAGACAAAAATATCAAAGGCGGCTTCTCCTCCGGGATGGGTCCCAAAGCAGTTTCAGCAATCAACACTCTTTTCGAAAAAGGTAGCACGTTATCTTGCATCAAAACAATGCAAACAATTTGCGCAAACACCAACACACCAAACGCAACAACAATGCGCCAATAAATACCCTCAAAATTACATATTTTCATTTATACCCACCCCATCAATAGCCCGTAGGATGGGCAAAGCGCAGCGTGCCCATCAATCAGCGCCAAGGCAAAACCCACCCCTATTCGTGCGCCATCGCATATACCTCATCGGCAATCTTCTCTCCCCACGTCGCATCGTACCAACCCCTTTCCACCAAGCGGTGAAACGAGCTATACGGCCAATCCCGTACACATCGAACCAGACCGTGTTTGACGGGGTTCCAATGGATGTAATCCATGTGATTCCGCCAATCACGCTCGTCGCGGATTCGATGCTCCCAATAACGACGCTGCCAGATCCCCTTTTCCCGCTTGGCTACCTGGGAGGC
>NZ_BAAHXB010000152.1:0-11948 GCF_054657215.1 Endothiovibrio diazotrophicus | reverse complement strand
CCCGCGGGCGCCGTGTCAAACGGAGGTACATGGCTTCAGCGATCCTGCCAATCCAACGTTCTCTTCCCCTTCCTGTCAAAAACCAACCGCGAATCGAAGCCGTCGAAGCGAGGTGTCATCGCAATCCCACCAATTCGCACGGCCCAACAACAATCAAAAACCTCCGTGTTCAATAGACCGACGGCGAACCCGGCGGGCGGGTCTTGAAGCGGCGGTGGATCCATAGGTAGTCGGCCGGGGTGCGGCGGATGCGCTCCTCGATCAACCGGTTGATGCGCCGGGTGTCGGCGGTGTCGTCGCCGCTGGGGAAGCCCTCCAGGGCCGGCAGCAGTTGCAGGCGGTAGCGGCCGTCGATGAGGCGTTCGGGGAAGAACGGCATCACCCGGGCGTTGCCCATCCGGGCCAGCCGCGAGGTGGAGGTGATGGTCGCCGCCTCCACCCCGAAGAAGGGGACGAAGATGCTGTGCTCCGCGCCGTAGTTCTGGTCCGGGGCGTACCAGACGATGCCGCCCCCCTTGAGCAGCCGTACCAGCTTGCGCACGTCGCCCCGCTCCACCGGCTCGGCCATGTGGCGGCCGCGGGCCGCGGCGATGAAGCGCTCCAGGATCGGGTTGCCGTGGCGCCGGTACATCGGATGGACCGGGGCGAAGGTGGCGATCCCGCGCGCGCCCATCTCCAGATAGACCAGGTGGGCGCTCATCAGCAGCACCCCGCGGCCGTCGCGCCGCGCCGCCTCCAGGTGCTCCATCCCCACCACCTCGAAGCGCTCGCGCAGCCGCTTCTCCGGCGCACACCAGGCGGCGGCCATCTCCACCACGCTCAAGCCCAGGGAGCGGAAGTGGTCGCTTACCAACCGCTTGCGTTCGGTGTCGCTCAGCTGGGGCAGACAGAGCCGCAGGTTGGTCTCGGCGATGTGCCGGCGGCGGCGGCCGGCGTGTTCGATCGCGCGGCCGATCAGGGTGCCGGCCGGGCGCCAGAGGGGAAAGGGGAGGGCGGCGAGCAGGCGCACCAGCCCCACCGCCAGCCAGGCGGGCCGGTGGCGCAGGCGGATCGGCTCCGGCGCGGCGTCAGCCATCCGCCTCGCCGAACTGGGCGCGGTGCAGGCGGGCGTAGTGGCCGTCGCGGGCGAGCAGCTCGGCGTGGCTCCCCTGCTCGACGATTCGTCCGCGCTCCAGCACCACAATGCGGTCGGCGCGCTCGATGGTGGAGAGGCGGTGGGCGATGATCAGCGTGGTGCGCCCGGCGGTGAGGGTCTCCAGGGCGGCCTGGATGTGGCGCTCGGAGTGGCTGTCGAGGTTGGCGGTGGCCTCGTCCATGATCAGGATCGGGGCGTCCTTGAGCAGCGCGCGGGCGATCGCGATGCGCTGGCGTTGGCCGCCGGAGAGGAGTACGCCGCGCTCGCCGACGCGGGTCTCCAGTCCCTGTGGCAGGCGGCGGATGAACTCCATGGCATGGGCCGCCTCGGCCGCCTGTTCGATCCGTACCGGGTCGAATTCGGCGTGGCCGTAGGCGATGTTGGCGGCCACCGTGTCGTCGAACAGCACCACCTGCTGGCTGACCAGGGCGATGTTGGCGCGCAGGTCGCGCAGGCGCAGCTCGGTGATCGGCTCCCCGTCGAGCAGGATGCGCCCGCGGCTCGGCCGGTGAAAGAGCGGCAGCAGCCCCACCAGGGTGGTCTTGCCGCTGCCCGAGGCGCCCACCAGGGCCACCGTCTGGCCCGGCTCGATGGTCAGGTCGATGTTGCTGAGCGCGGCGCTCTCACCGTCGTAGGAGAAGCCGAGTCCCTCGAAGGTGAGCTGGCCGCGGGCGCGGCCGATGGGGCGGCCGCGCTCTTCCCCCTCGTCCTCCTCGTCGATCAGGCCGAACAGGCTCTGCGCCGCGGCCAGCCCCTTCTGCAGGTCCTCGTTGACCTTGGTCAACCGCTTGATCGGCGCGAACAGCATCGCCATGGCGGTGAAGAAGGAGACGAAGCCGCCCACCGAGAACTGGTCGGAGGCGCTCTGGATCGAGGCGGTGTAGACGATCAGCGCGAGACCGATGGCGATGAACAGCTGGACCAGCGGGACGTTGGCCGCGGAGGTGGCGATGGTCTTGTTGTAGAAGGTGCGGGCGCGGTTGGCGGCGACCTCGAAGCGGCGCTCCTCGTATTCGCGGGCGCCGAACACCTTGATCTCCTTGTGCCCCTCCAGCGCCTCGCTGACCGCCTGGTTGAGATCCGCCATGGAGTCCTGCATGGAGTGGGAGAGGCGGCGCATGCGCTTGCTCACCACGCGCACCAGCACGGTGATCACCGGCACCACCACGAAGCTGAGCAGCGCCAGGCGCCAGTTGAGGTAGAACATCCAGCCGAGCAGGCCGAGCACCGACAGCGAGTCGCGGATCAGGATCACCCAGGCACTGGTCGCGGCCTGGGTCACCTGGTTGACGTCGTAGGTGAACTTGGAGAGCAGCTTGCCCGAGGGGTGGTGGTCGTGGAAGGCGGTGGGCAGGCGCAGCAGCTTGCCGAACATCGCCTGGCGCAGGTCGGTGACCAGCCGCGAGGCCACCCAGTGGGTGGTGGCGGTGCTGGTGAAGCTGGCGGTGCCGCGCACCGCGAAGAGCGCCACCAGCAGCAGCGGGATGAGGACGATCATCTGCTCGTCCTTCTCGATGAAGCTGCCGTCGAGCATCGGCTGCATCAGCGCCGGCAGCGCCGGCTCGGTGGCCGAGAGCAGCACGGTGCTGACGAAGGAGAGGGTGAAGACCTTCCAGTAGGGGCGGATCTGGCGCAGCAGGCGCAGGTAGAGCTGCTTATTGTTCACAAGGAAGGGTTCACAGGAAGGATTCACACGAAGGGTTCACTGGGCGGGTTCACTGCACGGCGAAGGTGTAGCGCTTGTCGAGGTGGTACTTGATCCAGTAGCCGATGGCCAGCCCGATCACCCCGCCCAGGTAGCGGTAGCCCTTGCTCTCGAAGAACCAGTGGAAACCGAACTCGAAGCCCCAGAAGATCAGGGTGGTGACCAGTCCGGCGGCGGTGTAGAGGATGAATTTGCGGCCGTCGTCGGCGAGCCCCGCGGTCTTCACCTTGAAGATGTACTTCTTGTCGAGGACGTACTTCAGCACCAGGCCGACGCCGGTGCCGACGATCACCGACAGCAGCACCCCGTAGGCGCCGTAGTAGAGGCGGATGGAGAGGTCCTGGGCGGCGATGTTGGCGCCGGTGGCGAGCAGGGCGAAAAGGGCGTAGGCCAGGGCGATTCTCATGGCGGGGTCGGGGCGCCGTGGGGGAAAGCCGCCGATTTTACCACCGATCGTCCCGCCGGCTGCGGTGCAGTACACTAGCCGACCCGTCGATACGACGCCGAGAGTCATGGAAAACGAGTCGAGTACCGTCATCACCACGCCGAAAGGTTCGGCGCTGATCCGCCTGTTGCGCCCGCGGCAGTGGGTGAAGAACGCCTTCGTGGTGGCGCCGCTGCTCTTCTCCGGGGCCTTTGTCGATCCGGCGGCGGTGGTCGAGACGGTGATCGCCACGGCGCTGTTCTGCCTCGCCTCCTCGGCGGTCTACATTCTCAACGATCTCCACGATCGGGAGCGTGACCGCCGTCACCCCACCAAGCGCCTCTCCCGTCCCCTCGCCTCGGGCGAGATCGCCCCGGCCACCGCCCGCTGGCTGTTGGCGGCGATCTACGGCGCGCTCGCCCTGTGTGCCCTGGTCAAGCCGGCGGTGATGGCGGTGGTCGCCGGCTACCTCGCGCTCAACGTCGCCTACACCTTCGTCCTCAAGCAGCAGCCGGTGTTCGACATCTTCAGCGTCGCGGTGGGGTTCGTGCTGCGGGTCTACGGCGGGGCGGCGGCGCTCGCGGTGGAGGTCTCCTCGTGGATGTTCGTCACCACCCTCTGCCTGGCGCTCTTCCTCGCCTCGGTGAAGCGGCGCCAGGAGCTGTTGGGCAGCGGTGCGGAGGGGCGCGAGGTGCTCGGCCGCTATACCCTCAAGTTGGCCGAACGCTACGCCGAGATATCGGGTACCGGCGCGCTGGTCTTCTATGCGCTGTTCGTGGTTTCCACCCGGCCGGAACTGGTGGTCACCATCCCCTTCGTGCTGTTCGGGCTCTACCGCTACTGGTACGTGGTGGAGGTGTGCGAGGGGGGCGAGTCGCCCACCGATGCCTTGCTGTCGGATCGGCCCCTGCTGGTGACCGTGATGCTCTGGGTCGGCGCCTGTGGTTGGGCGCTGTTGCGGGGGTGATGCGATGGATCTCGCCTATGCAACCACCCCGTTTCTCGCTTGGCTCGCCGCCGGTGGCAGCAAGTTCGCCATCAATTCGCTGCGCGCCGGCCGCCTCGCCTTCGATCTCATCGGCTACGGCGGGATGCCGAGCAACCACAGCGCCATCGTCGGCTCCACCGCCGCGCTGATCGCCCTGCGCGAGGGGGTCGGCCACCCCGCCTTCGGCGTCGCGGTGACGTTGGCCTTCATCGTCCTGCTCGATGCCAACAGCCTGCGCCGCCAGATCGGCCGCCACGCCGCGGCGATCAACCACCTCGACCCACAGGCCCCGCCACTGCGTGAGCGGATGGGCCACAGCCGATCGGAGATCGCCGCGGGCCTCGCGGTGGGGGTGGCGGTCGCGCTGCTGGTCCACCTCTCTTTCCCCCGTTAGCGCTTTGTCTATCTGAACGATCGGTGGTCATCGCGGGACGGCCCCGGATACCCTCGGGCGGGGTGGTGGCCGTGATACCATCGCGCCCTCTATTCCCACCCCGCGATTCCGACCCGTGCGTGCCCTCTACTCCCTGATCCTCTATCTGATGACGCCGCTGGTAGTGCTCCGCCTGCTGTGGCGGGGGCTGCGCGCGCGCGGCTACTGGGAGCGCTGGCCGGAGCGCTTCGGCTGGCCGGCGCGGCCGGCGCGGCCGGGGGCGGTGTGGATCCATGCGGTGTCGGTGGGGGAGGCCCAGGCGGCGGCGCCGATGATCCGCGCCCTGCGCGAGCGCCATCCGCAGCTGCCGATCCTGGTCACCACCACCACCCCCACCGGTGCGGCGCGGGTGGTGGCGCTGTTCGGCGACCGGGTGGAGCACCGCTACGCCCCCTACGACCTGCCCGGCGTGGTACGGCGCTACCTGGGGCGGGTAGAGCCGCGGTTGTTGGTGGTGATGGAGACCGAGCTGTGGCCCAACCTCTTCCACCACTGCCATCAGCGCGGCGTGCCGGTGGTGGTGGCCAACGCCCGCTTGTCGGTGCGCTCGGCGCGGGGTTACGCGCGAATCGGCCACTTCACCCGCCGGGTGCTGGCGGACGTCTCGCTGATCGCCGCCCAGGGGCGGGCGGACGCGGCGCGCTTCCATGCCCTCGGTGCCGACGAGGGGCGGCTACGGGTGACCGGCACCATCAAGTTCGACGCCCGCGTCCCCCCCAGCCTGCACGAACAGGCGGAGGTGACCCGCCGCGAGCTGGGGGTGGACCGCCCGGTGTGGATCGCCGCCAGCACCCACGAGGGGGAGGAGGCGGCGGTGCTGGAGGCCTTCGAGCGGGTGCTGGAGACGGTGCCCGACGCCCTGCTGGTGCTGGTGCCCCGCCATCCCGAGCGGTTCGCCCGGGTGGAGCAGTTGGCGCGCCAGCGCTTCGTCACGGTGACCCGCTCCAGCGGCGAGCCGTGCGCCGCCGAGACCCGCGTCTACCTCGGGGACACCATGGGCGAACTGCCGATGCTGTTCGCCGCCGCCGATCTCGCCTTCGTCGGCGGCAGTCTGGTGGAGGTGGGGGGGCACAACGTGCTGGAGCCCGCGGCGGTGGGGGTGCCGGTGCTGTTCGGTCCCCACATGCACAACTTCGCCCAGGTTTCCCAGCAACTGCTGGAGGCGGGCGGCGCCCGCCGGGTGGCGGACCGTGAGGCGCTGGCCGAGTGGGTGGTGCTGTGGCTGCAGGACGCCAACGCCCGCCACGCCGCCGGTGAGCGGGGGGCCCACATGGTGGCGGCGAACCGCGGGGCGCTGGAGGCGTTGCTGGGGTTGTTGGATGGGGTGTTGGCGGGGGAGGGGGAAAGGCCGGTGGCCGGCGGCTGAGCGGACTTCAACCGTCTTCGAAGGGATTGTGGGCGAGCAGCTTTCCTTCAATACGCCGGTCGGCGGAGAGGTCGCGGCGCGCGCGGCGCGCCCTATAGGGCGGCCTGCGGCCGCCGGGGCCTCTCCGCCGACACCGCCTGTGAGCCGGGATTCGGCGTTCGGCACTCTACCCGCACTCCTCCTCTTCTCCGCGCGCTCTGCGTCTCTGCGTTCTCCGCGTTGATCATCCCAAGCCGGAAAGGATTACCGGATCGCCTGCGCGGCATGGGTGACGAACGCTTCGGCAGGCAGGAAGCCGACCAGCCGGCGGCTCTTGCGCTCGACGCCATCGGGGCCGTAGAAGAGGATCGCCGGCGGGCCGATGATGCCGAACTGCTTCATCAATGCCTGATCCGTTTCATCGTTGTCGGTGACGTCGGCCTGCAGCAGCACGGTGTCGCCGAGGGCGGCGGCCACCTGCGGGTCGCTGAAGGTGTACTTCTCCAGCTCCTTGCAGCTGACGCACCAGTCGGCGTAGAAGTCGACCATCACCGGCTTGCCGGCGGCCTTGGCGGCGGTCACCTCGCGCGCCAGATCGGCGTCGCTCTTGATCCGCTTGAAGACGAGGCCTGCGTGGGCCTCGCCGGCGGCAGCGCCGCTGCCGCCGGAGGCAAAGCCCACGCCGCGCAGCGGCGAGAGCGGGTCGGTGCCGCCGGCGGCGGCGCCGATCAGCATCAGCGCGCCCCACAGCAGCAGCGCCCAGCCCAGCCCCTTCCACAGCTTGCGCCAGCCGGAGGCCCCCTCGCGGATCGGCTCCAGGGCGCCCATGTAGACCGCCGAGGCGATCGCCAGCAGCGCCCACAGCAGCATCGCGACGACACCCGGGACGATGCGGCCGAGGAAGTAGGCGGCCACCCCCAGCATCATCACGCCGAACACCGCCTTCACCGCGTCCATCCAGGCGCCGGCCCGCGGCAGCAGCTTGCCCGCCGACAGGCCGATCAGCAGCAGTGGGGCGCCCATGCCGATGGAGAGCGCGAACAGCGCCATGCCGCCGAGCAGCGCGTCACCGGTCTGGCCGATGTAGATCAGCGCGCCGGCCAGCGGCGCGGCGACGCAGGGGCCGACGATCAGCGCCGAGAGGAAGCCCATCACCGCCACGCCGACCAGCGTGCCGCCCTGCTGGCGGTTGCTCACCTCGGTCAGCCGGCTCTGCAGGAAGCTCGGCATCTGGATGTCGTAGAAGCCGAACATGGAGAAGGCCAGCGCGACGAACACCGCGCTGAACAGCCCGATGATCCACGGCTCCTGGAAGGCGGCCTGGATGTTGGCGCCGAACAGCCCCGCGGCGAGGCCGGCGACGGTGTAGGTGACCGCCATCGCCAGCACGTAGACCAGCGAGAGGACGAAACCGCGGCCCGCGGAGAGTCCCTCGCCCTGGCCGACGATGATGCTCGAGAGGATCGGGATCATCGGGAAGACGCAGGGGGTCAGCGAGAGCAGCAGGCCGAAGCCGAAGAAGCTGAGCACGGTGACCCAGACGCTGCCGCCGGCAAGCGCCGCGGCGATTTGATCCTGTTCGCTGACTGCGGTGTCGATGGCCGGCTGGTCGGCGGCTTGCGCGGCAGCGACCGCCGCGGCGGGGGCGGCGACCATCGCGGCATTGGGCTGCCCGCCCGGCGCGGCGCCGTCGCGGGCGGGCAGTGCCAGCTCGACCTCCTTGGTCATCGGCGGGTAGCAGATCCCCGCCTCGGCGCAGCCCTGGTACTTGAACTGGAACTTGAGCCACTGCATGCCGGGGTCGGCGCGGCTGACCGGCACGCGCATCTCGGCGTCGTGGTGGAACACCCGGATCAGGCCGAAGAACTCGTCCTTCTTCTCCTCGCCCGGCGGCAGCACCGCCTCGCCCAGGGAGACCCCGTCGCCCGGGGTGAGCAGCTTCACCTTGAACTTGGCGCGGTAGAGGTAGTAGCCCTCGGCGATCTGCCAGCGGGCGATCACCGTGTCGGGGTCGAGCACCTCGGCGCTGAAGCGGAAGGCGACGTCGGGGTCGAGAAACTCCTCCTCCTGACCGCCGGCGTCGCCGAAGCCGCCGCTGTCGCCGAGGGCGTCGAGGGGGTCGGCGGCGCGGGCCGGTGAGGCGGCGATGAATAGCGCGGTGAGGAGCAGCGCGAGGGTGCGGATCAGCTTCATGAAGGGGTTCCTGTGTTCTGGTCGATCCAGGCGAGGTAGCCGGGGAGTCCCTCGGAGAGAGGGACCGCCACCACCTCCGGTAGTTCATAAGGGTGGAGCTCGACGATCGTCCGCTCCAGCTCCGGATAGCGGGCGGCGGAGGTCTTGATCAGCAGTTGCAGCTCCTCCTCCCGTTCCACCCGTCCCTGCCACCCATAGAAGGAGGTGACCCCTGCGACGAGATTGACGCAGGCGGCGAGCCGACGCTCCACCAGTGCCGAGGCGATCCGTTCGCCGACCTCCCGGTCGGGGACGGTACAGAGGACCAGACGGTAGGTCATGGGGATTATCGCTGTCTTAAGAGAGGGCATTCAGGGTAGCGTCGAGGCGGGGGGTTGTCATCCGGGGAAAACCCGGAAGGACGCCTCGGGTAAGACGTTTCCTGGTTACGACGCTCTGCGTCGTAACCGTGGGACTTGGACGCTCTGCGTCCGGGGGCGGAGTGGGGCGTGGAGGTCTTGCTGCCCTCGTTGGGCATGACGCGGAGCGTCGAAGAGGACGTTTCCACGCAGAGCGTGGAAACGAGGGGGTGGGGCGTTTACATTACGGTCTGGAACTCCTCTGCACTATTCCGGTCACCTGAAACGACTGTGCCGCCGCCTTGCTTTCCCGGCCTCCACCCCCATATCCCTTACCATCCCTGGCGAAATTCCGGATCCCCATGCCCCTGCTCTTCCTCTTGTTCGTCATCATCCCGTTCATCGAGATCTACCTGCTGATCAAGGTCGGTGGGGTGATCGGTGCCCTGCCCACCATCGGGCTGGTGGTGCTCACCGCGGTGATCGGCGCGGGGCTGCTGCGCGCCCAGGGGCTGTCGACCCTGGCGCGGGTGCAGCAGACCCTGGCCCAGGGCGGGATCCCGGCGATCGAACTGATGGAGGGGGCGTTTCTGCTGGTGGGTGGTGCCCTGCTGCTCACCCCCGGCTTCTTCACCGATGCGCTCGGTTTCGCCTGCCTGATCCCACCGCTGCGCCGCTGGATGATCGCCGGGCTGCTGGAGCGCGGGGTGATGCATGTGCAGAGCGGTTTCGGCCGCCGCTCCCCCCACCCCGGAGGCCGGGAGTCATCCCACGGGCCGCAGACCCTGGATGGGGAGTGGCGTCGGGAGGATGATTAGCGCCTGAGCTTCGGCGGTCGTCCGGCGGTAGGAGCGGCCCCGAGGCCGCGATGGGGCGGAGCACCGAACCCCGATCCAGCCGGCGGGGGTTGGCGGAAAGGGGTGCCATCGCGGCCTGGGGCCGCTCCTACAGGGGAGCTACCCGCCAATCACCGACTTTTTTGTCGTTTTTTACTTCCCTCCCTCTTGAACCCCGCTTGACCGTCCCCATCTTGGGGCTATGATTAGCACTCCCCGCCGGGGAGTGCTAATTCAGTGGCAAGCCCTTAATTATCTACACATCAATAAGTTAATGAACGCTGTAAGGAGAAACGTCCGATGAATCTGCGTCCTTTGCATGACCGCGTCATCATCAAGCGTATGGAAGAGGAGCGGATGTCCGCCGGGGGCATCGTGATCCCCGACTCCGCCACCGAGAAGCCCGCCCGCGGCGAAGTGGTCGCCGCCGGCAACGGCAAGATCGCCGAGAACGGCGACGTGCGTCCGCTCGACGTCAAGGTCGGCGACACCGTGCTCTTCGGCAAGTACTCCGGCACCGAGGTGAAGGTGGACGGCGAGGAGTTCCTGGTGATGCGCGAAGAGGACATCATGGCGGTGATCGAGGGCTGAGCCCCGCCGTCCGTCCTTGCCGATTAGTCAGCAAAACCCACAAAGAATTTAGAGGATTTAGGAAACATGGCAGCTAAAGACGTTCGCTTCTCCGATGACGCCCGCCACCGCATGGTCCACGGCGTCAACATCCTGGCCAACGCGGTCAAGGTGACCCTCGGTCCGAAGGGCCGCAACGTGGTGCTCGAGAAGAGCTTCGGTGCCCCCACCGTGACCAAGGACGGCGTCTCCGTCGCCAAGGAGATCGAGCTCGCCGACAAGTTCGAGAACATGGGCGCACAGATGGTCAAGGAGGTCTCCTCGAAGACCTCCGATGCCGCCGGTGACGGCACCACCACCGCCACCGTGCTGGCCCAGGCGATCCTCCGCGAGGGCATGAAGGCGGTCGCCGCCGGCATGAACCCGATGGATCTGAAGCGCGGCATCGACAAGGCGGTGCTGACCGCCGTCGACGAGCTGCAGAAGATGTCCAAGCCCTGCACCGACGACAAGGCGATCGCCCAGGTCGGCACCATCTCCGCCAACTCCGACGAGGAGATCGGCCGGATCATCGCCGACGCGATGCAGAAGGTGGGCAAGGAGGGCGTGATCACCGTCGAGGACGGTTCCGGTCTGGCCAACGAGCTGGACGTGGTCGAAGGCATGCAGTTCGATCGCGGCTACCTCTCCCCCTACTTCGTCAACAACCAGCAGAGCATGACCGCCGAGCTGGAGGACCCCTTCGTCCTGCTGCACGACAAGAAGATCTCCAACATCCGCGACCTGCTCCCCGTGCTGGAAGGCGTCGCCAAGGCCGGCAAGCCGTTGCTGATCATCGCCGAGGACATCGAGGGCGAGGCGCTGGCCACCCTGGTGGTCAACTCCATCCGCGGCATCGTCAAGGTCTCCGCGGTGAAGGCCCCCGGCTTCGGTGACCGTCGCAAGGCGATGCTCCAGGATATCGCCATCCTCACCGGTGGCCAGGTGATCTCCGAGGAGGTCGGCCTCTCCCTGGAGAAGGCGACCCTGGACGACCTGGGTACCGCCAAGAAGATCGTCGTCTCCAAGGAGAACACCACCATCGTCGACGGTGCCGGTGACCCCGAGGAGATCAAGGGCCGCGTCGAGCAGATCCGTGCCCAGATCGAGGAGACCTCCTCCGACTACGACCGCGAGAAGCTCCAGGAGCGCGTCGCCAAGCTGGCCGGCGGTGTCGCGGTGATCAAGGTGGGTGCCGCCACCGAGGTCGAGATGAAGGAGAAGAAGGCGCGTGTCGAGGACGCCCTGCACGCCACCCGCGCGGCGGTGGAAGAGGGCGTGGTGCCCGGCGGCGGCGTCGCCCTGATCCGCGCCAAGAAGGCGGTGGAAGGGGTCAAGGGTGACAACCACGATCAGGACATGGGCGTCAGCATCGCGCTGCGCTCCATGGAGGAGCCGCTGCGCCAGATCGTCAGCAACGCCGGCGACGAGGCCTCGGTGGTGCTCAACGCGATCGCCAACGGCGACGGCAACTACGGCTACAACGCCGGCACCGGCGAGTACGGCGACATGATCGAGATGGGTATCCTGGATCCCACCAAGGTGACCCGTACCGCGCTGCAGAACGCCGCCTCCGTGGCCGGCCTGATGATCACCACCGAGTGCATGGTGGCCGAGGCTCCGAAGGAGGAGAAGGGCGACATGGGCGGCATGGGTGACATGGGCGGGATGGGTGGCATGGGCGGCATGGGCATGATGTAAGCCCGGTCTCCAGCGACCGTCGGGCGGGCCTGCTGGCCTGCCTGAAAAGGGGGCCCTGCCGGGTTTTCGGCAGGGCCCCTTTGTTGTCGGGGGGAGGGCGGTACCACGAAGTGCTCTTCGGGCGGTGGTTTTCGACACGACGCGGAGCCTCTGTGGCGTCGAGGTGATCCCCCTGTTTGCGACCCATTCCCCTGGTTGCGACGCTCTGCGTCGCAACCGGTGACCTTGGACGCTCTGCGTC
>NZ_BAAHXB010000151.1:0-11988 GCF_054657215.1 Endothiovibrio diazotrophicus | reverse complement strand
GTCCAAAACAGGAAGTTATTCTTTCGCGGGCCCTTAGTACACGTTGAATCGTCGGGTCGGCCGCGGACGGAAACCCCGGCGGGCCCCACCTCACGTCACCCGCGAGTATCCATTGCCGCCCCGTGTCGCAGCGGCATAGGTTTCGGCGAGCCCGTCCGAGATCGACCGCTGCGCCACCCAGTCCAGCTCACGCTGGGCCCGCCTGACATCGGCCACGGAGTGGCGGATATCGCCCCCCCGCGCCGACCCGTAGCCGTACTCTACAGGGCGTCCCGAGACCTCGCCGATCCGCTCGACCAGCTCATTGATGCTGATCGCCGTACCGGTACCGATGTTGTAACAGACGGCGCCCATCGCCGCCTTGTCCGCGGCGGCGATATTCGCTGCCACCACATCGGTGACGAAGACGAAATCCCGAGTCTGGCCACCATCTCCATGGACGGCGACCGACTCCCCGCGATGGGCGTGGTCGATGAAGATGGAGATGACCCCGGAATAGGGCGAAGAGGGATCCTGACGAGGTCCGAAGACGTTGAAATACCGCAGCCCCGCCGACTCGATCCCGTAAAGACGGAAATAGAGCCCGGCGAGCTGCTCGGCATAGGATTTGTCCAGCGCGTAGGGACTCAAGGGGAGGGCTGGCTCTTCCTCGCGCAGAGGGGTATTGGGATTGTCGCCGTAGACAGCTGCCGAGCTGGCGTAAATCACCCGCGCGACCCCGCTCTGGCGCGCCGCTTCGAACAGCTTGAACGTCCCCAGGGTATTGTTGGTGAAGCTGCGCAGCGGCTCCTCCACCGACGCCGCCACCGACACCAGGGCGGCCAGATGGAAGACCACGTCGATGCCCTCCATGGCCGCCCGGGTATCGGCGGTGCGGCACACGTCCCCGTCGATCACCTCCAACCGCGGTTCTTCCCTCACCGAAGCCAGGTTGTCCCATGAACCGGAAGAGAAGTTGTCCAGCACCCGCACCCTTTCACCACGAGCCAGCAACGTCTCCACCAGATGAGAACCGATAAAACCGGCACCACCGGTGACGAGATAGTTCATTCGCGACCTTTTTCCCGCTCTTGTAGTGGCTCCGCGTCTTCCACCCACGACAACTCCGCGGCCTCCCTCCTCAACCGTTCCAACTCCTGCTCCAGGGCGTCGTACTCCCGCTGCTTACGCTTGAGGAAATGCAGGGTGACCCGCGCCTTCTCTTCGATCCCCTTGGGCGTCAAGAGATAGACGTAGGCCCGCTTGTCCTCGTTCCGCGCGAAGTTCCCGGCCTTGACCCACCCTTTCTCCACCAGCGCCTTCAGGCAATAGTTGGCCTTGCCGAGGCTGACCCCGAGCGCCTTGGCCAGGCGACGCTGGCTCACGTCCGGGTTATCGCTCAGCAACTTGAGCAGACGATAGCGGGTTTCTTCGTTCACCAAGTAAAAAAAACACCCGGGGAGAGGGTGGTCATGGGTTGCTTTCCTGATAGAGAGGACGCCAAGCCCTGCCCGCCGCTGACGAGACCAGGGCATCATCCCCACAGCCGTTGCTGGCGACCCCGGAGTCGGCAATCGGAATCGGGCACGCTACCGCCATGCCAAAGTCATCAGACCCAGCAAAAACAACAAGCTACAGCGAATTGGCGCAAGGCCGTTCAAGCTCTGAACGCGGAAAGGGTAATGAGGCACGTATAGCGTGTCAACCGGTGATCGCGGGCTGCGCAAACGGCAAATCCACGGGTTGGATTCAAGCATTTTTACCACCGATTGTCCCATGACGGGGGCCACCCGCCCTGCCCCCTTAGGGCTTGGAGGGAGCGGTTCGGAACCCACCATCCGCGCGCAGTGGGGGAACGAACGGGGGCTCACACCTCCTTCTCCAACGAGACCAGGGGAACGGTCACCCGACTCCGTTTACCCAGCAGCTCCATCAGCAACAGCGCCCGCTGCTCACCGCTGGCAGCGTGAAAGACGCCCCTCAACCCCTCCAGTGGGCCTTGGGTGATCCGCACCTTCTGCCCCTTGGCAAAACCCTTTGCCAGCTCCTCGACCACGCCGGCCTCATCCATCTGCGCCCGCAACGCCTCGATCAGGTCGAACGGGACCATCGGAATCCGGTCACCGAAGCGGACCAGATCGCTCACGCCGAAGGTGGAACGGATCGGCGCCAGATTGGTCACCCCGAAATCCAGCTGCACGAAGAGATAACGGGGAAACAGCGGCTCGACCAGCGGGACCCGGCGACCACGGCGGTTCCGCCAGATACGGACCCGCGGAAAAAGGCACTGGAATCCTTGTCGACCGAGATTTTCCAGCGCCACCCCCTCTTGGCGCGGTTTTGTATGAACGACATACCACTGCTCCATAGGCGTAACACTGCTCCGTGAAGGGAACGATAGAATCGCGATTCCGGAAGGGGAAACCGCCTGCGCGGAGGCATCCCGAACCGGATCGGTTGGCGATACCGGAATCCGCGCCCGGCTGCGGAATCGAGACGGATTCAAATGAGAAGATGCAGGATGCGACGTGGCTCCATGGCGGGCGACGACCGACGGCAACACGTCACCCGATATGGCCGCCCGCCAACAGCCGATCCTCGACCAGCCCCACCAACGCGTGACCCGCCGTAATGTGGGCCTCCTGGACCCGGCTGGTGACGGCGCTCGGCACCACAAAGGCGATGTCGGCCAAAGCCAGGGACTCCCCTCCATCGCCGCCGAGAAATGCGAAGGTGTGGATGCCGTGCTCACGAGCCATACGCAGCGCCCGATTGACGTTTACCGATCGCCCCGAGGTAGAGATCCCGAGCAGCACATCTCCAGGCCGCCCCAGTGTGGCGACCATGCGCTCGTACAGCGCCTCGTAGGTAAAATCGTTGCTACAGGCAGTCATCGTGGAACTGTCCATTGCCAGGGCGATGGCGGCCATTCCATCCCGGCTCACCTCGGGGCGCAGGCGCACCAACAGCTCTGCCGCCAGATGCTGGGCGTCGGCGGCCGAACCACCGTTGCCACACAACATGACCTTCCCCCCCGCCGTCAACGCCTCGACGATCCGCTCGGCCATCCCTATCAATGCATCTAGCGCACCACCGTCAAGCACCGCCTGCTTGACCGCGATGGACTCCTCGAATGCGGCTCGAATCCCCTCCCTCGCCGCCGACCACCCCGGGTTATCGCTCTCGTCAATCACTCTCCACCTCGAATCGGCAATACATTTTGGCCAACGTGGCGAACACCGCGGCCCACCACCCGACAACCGGGAATTGTACGCTCCCCCCCCTCCCCGAACCACTTCAGCGCCGAGAAAGGCAGGCTGGCCCGTCCAAGAAAAACGGGGCCCGAAGGCCCCGTCTCACGCATTCAGCGGATCAACCCGCCACTGCTCAGCCGAAGGTGTCGGCAGTGATATTGTTGAACCAGCTGTGGGCGTACTGCACTTCCCGCGCGAAATCGGCGGCCGAGGCATCGCCGGGGGTGAGGCCACCGGCCCCCTTGACCGGGGCGATCAGGTCCTCGGCGGCGTCGTAGCGATAGATCGCCGCCACCGAGAAGCCGTGATCCTTGCCGGCGATGGAGTAGCAGGTGTTGACGTAGGACGGGGTCCCCGGGGTACGCCCGTTGAGCAGGTCCACCACCGCGGCGGCGGCCACCTTCGCCTGGGAGTTGGCGGAGTAGCCCGACTTCGGCATCTTGGTCGCCACCGAGGCGTCGCCGATGACGTGGATCCCGGGGTGCTTCTTCGACTCGAAGGTGCCCTTGTCCACCGGACACCAATCGCCGTCAGTGAGGTCGGCCATCTGCGCGATGGCGCCGGCCTTCTGCGCCGGGATGACGTTGATCACATCGCCGGTGTGCTCGGTGAGGTCGCCGTAGACGGTCATCTTGTCGGCGTCGACGCGCAGCACCTTGCCGTCCTCGGCCGCCTTCACCCACTCGATGTTGTAGCCGAACTTCTTCCACGCCGCGGTGAACAGCCCCTGCTTGGAGAACTTGTCCTTGGCGTCGAGGATCAGCACCTTCGACTTGGGCTTGTGCTCCTGCAGGTACATGGCGATCTGCGAGGCACGCTCGTAGGGACCGGGAGGGCAGCGGAAGGGATTCGGCGGCGCGGCGATGATCACCGTGCCACCATCCTTCATCGCCTCCAACTGCTTGCGCAGCAGCGCGGTCTGCGGACCGGCCTTCCAGGCGTGAGGGATCTTCTCCGCCACCTGCTCGTCGTAGCCCTCGATGGTCTCCCACTTGAAGGCGATGCCGGGGGAGACGATGGCGCGGTCGAACGCGTAGCTCTTGCCGCCCTTGGTGGTCACCTTCTTCGCCACCGGATCGATGGCGGTCACCTCGTCCATCACCACGTTGACGCCGTGGCCCTTCAGGCCGTCGTAGCCGAACTGGATGGAATCCAGGGTCCGCTCGCCACTCAGCACCTCGTTGCTCATATAACAGGTGTGATAGTGGGCGTTCTTCTCGATCAGGGTCACCTCGACGGAGGGATCCATCATACGAACGTACTTGGCGGCGGTGGCGCCACCGGTGCCGCCACCGACCACCACCACCCGCTTGCCGGCGGCGCGGGCGATGTGGGGCAGCCCCAACGTGCCGGCCGCGGTCGCCGCACCGGCCAGTTTCACGAAACCTCGACGGGTCATCTCACTCATTGTATTGCTCCCCCTCAATTACTTCTGGCTGGCGTAGAAGTGAAGCAGCGCCTCGACGTCCTCGTCGCTCAGCTTCTCCACCTTCTTGGCCATCTTCTTCGGCATCTCGCTCGCACCGGAGCGGAAGTCTTCCATGGTGTAATGGAGGTAGGGCATCCACTGGCCGGCCAGCTTGCCGGCCTCCTCACCCTTCAGACCATTCTCCTCGTGGCACTTCTCGCAGCTCTTCTTGTGCAGCTTGGCGCCCGCCTTGGCCTTCTCGGCATCAAACGTCTGGGTCACCATCTCGTAGGGCTGGGCGGCGAAGTGCTTGGCCAGGGCGACGAACTCCTCGTCGGTGTAGCCCTTGGCAATGCGGCCCATGATCGTCGAGTGCTGGGTGCCTTCACGGTACTCCTTCATCCGCTCGACGAAGTACTCATCGTTCATGCCGGCGATGCTCGGCGCGGCAGGGCCAGCACTGTGGCCGTTGGTGCCGTGGCAACCGGCACAGGTGTTGCCCAACATCGCGCCGCTGGCCATGCCCCCGGCGGTGGCGACGGAGCTCAGCGCGAGACCTCCCGCCAGCAGAGCGTATTTCACGGTTCTACGCACCATTTATGATCCTCCTAAGCAGTACTGCTTCGTTCGTATCGCCACGCACCACGCGCGGCGGTTGTTGTGTCCGCCTGTCGATCTCCGCCGGCGCCGTTCCCTCAGCGTCGCCGGCAACCGGTTCGCCCAGCGGGAGTCCCGCAGGTTCATCCGGCCCGCCCCCTTCACCCGGGAGCCCCTCGAAGCGCTTCGGCACGACACCGGACCAGCACCGGATCGCCGCCGCGCCACCGTCCGGGGAAATCCGCCCACTCCCTGCGAACGCCCCGTGCGCAATCACACCATCCAAGTGGTGCCCCGACCTCCCACGGCCCTTTCCGGGCTCTTTGCCGGCCCTCGGCCCCGCAGGGCGCCGAAGCCCCTCGGAGACCAAGAGAAAATCAGTAAACAATGAATTGGTAATTTACGAGAAACATTCAGTAGTATTACTGGATCGCTGAAATCTATTCCTGCGCCCAAAAGATGTCAACCAAATATAAAATTCATGGAAAATCGTTATAAATCGGTTAGTTAGAAAATAATAAAAAAGGAATATTCTTATCATGCCCGCGCGGCGCGGAATTGGGACATCCCGGATGTTTTCATCCTTCGACCCACCACGGTACATTACCGCAACCACAGCCAACCGAGAGCCCAGCCCCATGAACCATCCGCCGAAAGCCCTCCTCCCCGTGGCCCTCCCGCTCCTGCTCGCCCTCTCCTGCGCCCAGGCCGCCTCCCACACCGCGCCGAAGATCATCGGCGGCAGCGCCACCAGCACCGCGGAGTGGCCATGGATGACCGCGCTGGTCTACCACGACTATGCGAGCAGCTACGATGGCCAGTTCTGCGGCGGCAGCCTGATTCACCCACGCTGGGTGCTCACCGCCGGCCACTGTTTCCTCGACCGCCACGACAACGTCGACACCAGCCTGGCGGTGGACGTGGTGATCGGCCGCACCAACCTCGCCGCGCTCGACGGACAGCGCATTACCGTCAGCCGGGTCGTGGTCAACCCCGACTACACACCGGCCCTCGACGACGGCGACATCGCCCTGCTGGAGCTCTCCGAGGCGGTCGACGGCGTCGAACCCCCGGGGCTGCCCGGCCCGATCTACGACCGTTTCTTCGCCGCCGACGGCACCACCTCCACCGTGATCGGCTGGGGCACCACCTCCGCCAGCCAGAACCTCTACCCCTACATCCTCCACCAGGTCTCGTTGCCACTCGTCTCCAACGAGGCGTGCCAGGCCAGCTACAGTACCCGCGCCATCACCAACAACATGATCTGCGCCGGCAACGGCCTGGGCGGACGCGACTCCTGCCAGGGGGACAGCGGCGGACCGCTGGTGATCGACGACGGCAACGGCGGCTCGGTGCAGGTCGGCGTGGTCAGTTTCGGCGAGGGCTGTGCCCAGCCCTACACCTACGGGGTCTACACCCGGGTCTCCCGCTACGCCCAATGGATCTCGGATACGGTGTGCAGCGAAACCGAAATCCCCGCCACCCCGACCATCGGCACGAACGTCACGGGCAACGACGCCACCGTCCACTACGCCGCGACCGCCGGCGCCACCGGCTACCGCCTCTACTACGCCCCTGCCCCGGCACTCAGTCCGATCGACCAGATCGATGTCGGCGCGCACACCTCGCTCACCGCCAACCTCTCCTCCGGCACCCACCTGTACGTGGCGATCCAGCCCTACAACGGCACCTGTCTCGGCCAGCTCTCCAACATCGAGGAGATCACCGTTCCCTGAGTGCGCCCCGCACCGGAATTTCCCTAACATCAGCGAGATGCAGGCGGATTCCTGCCGCTCGCCAGTCCTTTTTCCACAACTTGACTGGGACGCCATTTAGGGCTGTCATTAGCTGCGGATGAGCCCCCGGCCGGAGGCGGCTCCATCCCAACCACCCAATGGAACTCAGAACATGAAAAATATGCGCCTCGGAACCCAGATCAGCCTTGGCTTCGCCGCCATCCTCCTCCTGCTCATCGTCATCTCCACGGCCGCCTACATCGGACTCTCCACCTCGGTGCGGGGGTTCAACGACTACCGCGAGATGGCCCGCCAATCCAATCTGGCCGGCCGGATACAGGCCAACATGATGTATGCCCGGTTCTTCGGCAAGGTCTACCTGCAGACCGAGAGCGACGATGCGGTGGCGAAATTCAAGGAGCGCTTCGCCAAGATGGAGGAGTTCGTCGGCGAGGCGAAACGTGACATCACCGCACCCGAGCGCGCCAAGCACATGGCGCTGATCGAGCAAGAGGTGACCAAGTACGACAAGGCCTTCGATCAGGTGGTCAACTTCATGACGGAGCGCAATCAGGTGGTGAAGGGCCGTCTCGACCCCAACGGCGCCACGGCCGCCGAGGAGATCGACCAGATCATGGAATCGGCCTACCGCGACGGCGACGCCGAGACCGCCTTCTACGCCGCCCGCCTGATGGAGAGCATGCTGCTGACCCGGATCTACGCGATCAAATACCTGAACACCAACCGCCAGGCCGATGCCGATGTCGCCCACAAGCACATCGACGAAGAGGTCTCCCGCAGAATGGCGGATCTCGATCAACGGCTCGACAACCCGACGCGACGCGCCCACCTCGCCAAATTCAAGGAGGCGGTGGCAAACTACGCCTCCGCCCTGGATGACATCAACCGGATCGTCAACGAGCGCAACGCCGTGATCAATGACGAGATGGACCGTATCGGTCCGGTGGTCGCCGACGCCGTCGAGCAGGTAAAGCTCTCGATCCAGGCCGAGCAGGACAAGCTGGGCCCCCAGATCAAGCACCACAACGAGACCACCACCACCACCGTGATCTGGCTCTCGATCGGCTCCCTGCTGCTCGGCGTGGCGCTCTCCTGGCTGTTGGTGCGGGTGATCAAGCGCCCCCTCGGCGGCGAACCCTCCGAGATGGAACGGATCGCCCGCACGCTGGCCGATGGCGACCTGCGCATCCACTTCGACGACACCCGACAGGCCACCGGCGTCTACGCCGCCATGCGTGACATGGTGGAGAAGCTGCGCGAGATCGTCATCCACGTCCGCGGCGCCACCGACGAGGTGGCCAACGGCTCCGGCGAGATCGCCCAGGGCAACTCGGATCTCAGCCAGCGCACCGAGGAGCAGGCCTCCAGCCTGGAGGAGACCGCCTCCAGCATGGAGCAGCTCACCTCCACGGTGAAACAGAACGCCGACAACGCCCGCCAGGCCAATCAGCTCGCCTCCGGCGCGCGCAACGAAGCGGAACGGGGCGGCGAGGTGGTGAGTCAGGCGGTCACCGCCATGGCCGAAATCAACGCCTCCTCGAAGAAGATCGCCGACATCATCGGGGTAATCGACGAGATCGCCTTCCAGACCAACCTGCTGGCGCTCAACGCGGCGGTGGAGGCGGCCCGCGCCGGCGAGCAGGGTCGCGGCTTCGCGGTGGTGGCCCAGGAGGTGCGCAAACTGGCCCAACGTTCCGCCGACTCGGCCAAGGAGATCTCCGAACTGATCAAGGACTCGGTGGCCAAGGTGGATGAGGGATCGAAACTGGTGGACGCCTCCGGCAGCGCCCTCCATGAGATCCTCCAGGCGGTGAAGAACGTCACCGACGTGGTCTCCGAGATTGCCGCGGCAAGCGCCGAGCAGACCACCGGCATCGAGCAGGTGAACAAGGCGATCATGCAGATGGACGAGGTGACGCAGCAGAACGCCGCGCTGGTGGAGGAGGCCGCGGCCGCCTCCAAGTCCCTGGAGGACCAGGCCGCCGGACTGCGCGAGGCGATCGGCTTCTTCAAGGTGGACGGGGGCCACGAGAGCGCTACCCCGCGTCGCGCCAAACCCAAACCCCCCGCCCTCCGCCCGGCCGCCGCCTCGCCCAAACCGACCAAAAAGCTGGCCGCCCCCTCCTCCCCGGCCAAGCGGCATCCCGCCCCCGCCGCCGACAGCAACGACGAGTGGGAGGAGTTCTGAGTTCCGACCCCGCCAAGGGGGGCGGCGCCCGGCCGCCCTCCGCCTTCCGTAGGACTCCGTCAAACAGAAACGAAGCCAGCCCCCCCAAAGCCCGATACAATAGGCAATCGATCCCTACCAGGAACCCGGCCTTGACCACCGCCGCCTTCGCCCTGATCGGCCTGTTTGCCGCGCTCCTGCTGCTGGTCCTGCTTTGGCGTCGCTCCGCTCGTCATCGCCGCGACCACCACCTGCTCAGACACCGCAGCTTCTATACCACCTGGGACCCGAACAAGAACCCCGGCCCCCGCGACCGCATCCCCGACGAACTGCGCGATGATTACCGCAAAAACCAACGCTACCGGTGACCGGGCGGGAGCCCCCACATCCCCCGAAAACATCGCCAACCCTGGCGTGCCCGTGGTTATTCCTCTAAGGTAGAAGCCGCGGAAAGGGGGCATAACGACCCCTCCGCCACACGGACTCCGGCTGCGGAGGCGGAATGGGATGCCCGCCTCCCCGGAGGCCGACGCCGACGTCGCATCGAGAACACAAACGCTAGGAGAACCAACCGTGGCCCAAGAGAACTGGAAAGTAAAAGAGGGTGTCACCCTGACCGCCGAGGAGGTCGCCAAGATCGCCTGCGCCCTCAAGTCCCTCGCCGTCTACACCTCCATGGCCTGCGAGCACGAGGACGATCCCGAAGACCTCACCGCCATCGTCCAGGAGGGACTCGACGCCATCGACAACTTGTTCGAGACCTGACCCCCCCCGCCCCGCCCCGCGCGGCGGGCCGGGAGATACCACCCGCCCCGCCGCCGCATTCGAAAACCGGCAATCCGAAAAAAAGCGGCAACCCGAAGGCTGCCGCCGTTTCCGCTCCGCGAAGGGTCACGCCCCCGGCGGCTGATACCACCCCAACTTGTCGCGCAGGGTCACCACCTCACCGACGATGATCAGGGTCGGTGCCTTGACGTTGTGACGCTCCACCAGCGCCGGCAGCGTGCCGAGCGTACCGGTGTAGACCCGCTGATTGGGCGTGGTCCCCTGCTGCACCAGTGCCGCCGGCATGTCGGGCGACATGCCGTGGTCCATCAACTTCCGGCAGATCACCCGCAGCCCCTTCAGCCCCATGTAGAAAGCGACCGTCTGGTTGGGCTGGGCCAACGCCGACCAATTGAGATTCATCGAACCGTCCTTCAGATGACCGGTGACGAAGGTGCAGGACTGGGAGTAGTCGCGGTGGGTCAGCGGAATGCCGCCATAGCTGGCACAGCCGGCGGCGGCGGTGATCCCGGGCACCACCTGGAACGGCACCCCCTCCTCGGCCAGGGTCTCGATCTCCTCGCCGCCGCGGCCGAAGATGAAGGGGTCGCCGCCCTTCAGCCGCAGCACCTTCTTGCCCTCCTTGGCCAGCCGCGCCAGCAACCGGTTGATCTCCTCCTGGGGCATGGCGTGGTTGTCGCGCTCCTTGCCGACATAGATCTGTTCGGCATCGCGGCGCACCATCTCCATCACCGCCTTGGAGACCAGCCGATCGTAGACCACCACGTCGGCCTGCTGCATCAGACGCATGGCGCGGAAGGTGAGGAGATCCGGATCGCCGGGACCGCCACCCACCAGATAGACCTCACCCATGGTCTCGTTGGGGGTCGCGCCCGCGGCGATCGCCTCCTCGATATCCTTGCGCGCCTCGTCGTCGCGGCCGGCGAAGACCTTCTCGGCGATCGGCCCTTCGAGCACCCGTTCCCAGAATTTGCGCCGCTCCTCGGACTGGAAGCGCGCCTTGACCCGCTCACGGAACGATTCGGCCATCGCGGCAAGCCGACCATAGGCCGAAGGGATCGCCGCCTCCAGGCGGGAACGCAACTGGCGAGCGAGTACCGGCGAGGCGCCGCCGGTGCCGATGGCGATCTGCACCGGCGAGCGGTCGATCATCGATGGGACGATGAAGGTGCAGAGGTCGGGCTGGTCCACCACGTTGACCGGCAGGTTGCGCGCCTTCGCCGACGCGGAGACCTGGCGGTTGACCGCCGCGTCGTCGGTGGCGGCGATCACCAGGGTCATTCCCTCCAGGTCGCTCTCCGCGAAGGTGCCGACGCGATGGCTCACCCCACGCCCCTTTTCCACCATCGTGCGCAGGGAGTCGCTCAATTCAGGGGCGACCACGCTGACCCGCGCATCAGCCTTCAGCAGCATGGTCACCTTGCGCGCAGCCACCTCGCCGCCGCCCACCACCAGGCAGGGGCGCTCCTTGATGTTGAGGAAGATCGGGAAGAAATTCATGGCACCCCTCGCCGGGCAGATAATTAAGAACCGGTTAATATACGACTTTGCTCGGTTATTCGAAAGACCCGTGACGATTAAGCCCCACCACGAGTAGGAAAATTCCCACAACAACCGAGTTTGTCACTCGGATATAGGGGCAAGGGGTATGGGGTTTCAATAGCGGGCCAGCCCCACCACAAAGGGCGTTGGGGCTAGGCCACTGTGATAGAACCTGCGACACCACTCGTAGAGCTCGGCATTCCGCCCGAACCGTGCGTTTCAACATGAAAGAACCGACTTGTCCCTGGTTATGACGCTCTGCGTCGTAACCGGATACCTCGGACGCTCTGCGTCCATCGACGGGGCAGGGCGCGGAGGTCTCGATGCCTCCGTTCGACACGACGCGGAGCGTCGAAGTGCGGCGTTCCCACGCGGAGCGTGGGAACGAGGGGAAACGTGAAGGAACCGACTTTTGTCCCTGGTTACGACGCTCTGCGTCGTAACCGGATACCTCGGACGCTCTGCGTCCATCAACGGGGCAGGGCGCGGAGGTCTGGG